>JBJTYK010000228.1:0-11533 GCA_046082745.1 Actinomycetota bacterium
TAATCGCGGGCGCGTCGAGCCGGGAGCCCCACCTGTTCGAGTAGCCCGCCGACCCGGCGCGACGCGCCCGCCGCGTCGGTCGTCGCGTGGACGAGCATCGCCTCCGCGATCTGGTCGCCGATCCGCTGGACCGGGTTCAGCGCGTGGAGCGCCCCCTGGAAGACGACGGAGGCGCTCGCCCACCGCACCGCCCGCAGCCGCCCCGGCTTCATCGCGAGGACGTCCTCGCCCTCGAGGAGCACCTCGCCGGTCACCGTCGTCCCCGCCGGCAGGAGCCGCATCGCCGCGTTCACGATCGTGGACTTCCCGCAGCCGGACTCCCCCGCCATCCCGAGCACCTGCCCGCGCTCGATGTCGAAGGAGACGCCGCGGACCGCCGGCACGGGTCCACCACGCGTGCGGTACTCGACCCGGAGGTCGCGGACGCTGAGGACGCTCATCGCTCGCGGAGCCTCGGATTGAAGACCTCGTCGAGCGCGAACCCGCACATCGTGAAGGCGAGCACGACGAGGACGATCGCGAGGCCCGGCGGCACGAGCCACCACCACTGCCCGCTCGTCGCCGCCCCGCCCTTGAAGGCGAACTCGAGCAGCGCTCCCCACGAGATGCGGAGCGGGTCGCCGAGGCCGAGGAACGAGAGCGTCGTCTCGGACAGGATCGCGATCGCCACGGTGAGGATCGTGTTCGCGAAGATGAGCGGCCCGACGTTCGGCAGGACGTGGTGGACGATGAGGTGGGTGTTCGACGCCCCGAGCGCGCGCGCCCGTTCGACGTACGGCCGCGTCTTCACCGAGAGCACCTGCGCGCGGACGATCCGCGCGGTCGCCGGCCACGACGTGAGTCCGATCACAAGGACGATGACGACGAGCGAGCGCCCGAGGACCGACGCGAGCACGATCGCGAGCGGCAGGAACGGGATCACGAGGAACCAGTCGGTGAGGCGCATGAGCACGGTCTCGGAGGTGCGGCCGAAGTAGCCGGCGGCGAGGCCGATGATCGAGCCGATCGCCATCGAGATGAGGGTGGCGAGGAACCCGACGAGCAGCGAGATCCGCGACCCCCAGAGCGTGAGCGTGAAGACCGAGCGACCGAGGTTATCGGTCCCGAACGGGAAGTCCGCGGACGGCGGCGAGAACGGCGTGCCGTTGCAGGTGCAGATCGCCGAGAGCCCCTCGCGGTCCGCGATGAGCGGCGCGGCGACCGCCGCGAGCACGAACGCCGCGAGGATGCCGAGCCCCCAGAGCCCCATGCGGTTGCGGCGGTAGATGTCCCAGTTCCGGCGCAGCGCCGCGCGGCGTCGCGCCCAGACGATCCCCCGCGCCGAGAGCGTCGTCGCGCCCGCCATCAGCGCGCCCGCACCCGCGGATCGAGCGTGGAGTAGAGGACGTCGGCGAGGAGGTTCGCGACGATGACGCCGCCCGAGAAGAGGAGGAAGAGCGCCTGGAGGAGCGGGTAATCCTTCCCCTCGATCGCCTGGACCGAGAGCCAACCGAGGCCCGGCCACGAGAAGACGTACTCGATCGTGATCGCCCCGGAGAAGACGAAGCCGAGCGACAGGAACGTGATCGTCATCGTCGGCAGGAGCGCGTTCGGCACCGCGTGTCGCCACAGCACGTCGCGGTCCCGGACTCCCTTCGCCCGCGCCGTCTGGATGAAGTCGTCGCGCACGATGTCGATCATCGAGTTCCGCATGATGAGCGCGTACTCGCCGAGGTAGGCGACCGTCAGGACGACGGACGGCAGCACCATGTGGTTCAGGACGTCCACGACGTGCGCGAGGCCCGTGAGGTCGGCCCCCGTCGTCGCGTAGCCGCCCGTCGGGAAGATGCCGAGGACGCCCGAGAAGAGCATGAGGACGAGGATGCCGAACCAGAACTCCGGCATCGCGTACGCGAGGAGCGTGAACCCGAGGCCGCTCACGTCGGTCCGGCTCCCCGGCCGCCACCCGCCACGGATCCCGATCCACAGGCCGAGGAGCGCCGACGCGATCGTCGACACCCCCACGAGGAGCACCGTCGGCCAGAGCTTGTCCGCGATGACGCGCGAGACCGGCGCGCCGCGCAGGGCGAAGGACTCGCCGAAGTTCAGGGTAAGCGTGTTCCCGACGTAGGCGACGAACTGCGCGGGCAGCGGCTCGTCGAGTCCGAGCTCCTCGCGGACCGCCGCGATCCGATCGGGGTTGTACGCGACCGTCCCGCGGAGCAGGAGCGCGGCCGGATCACCCGGCAGCACCCGGAACAGGAAGAAGTTGAAGACGAGGACGAAGGCGAGGGTGAGGAGGGCCTGCAGGACCTTCCCGAGCAGGTACCTCCGCACCCTCGCCCCGCGTCAGGCTTCGTCGTCGGATCGGCCGCGGCGCCGCGATGCGAACCAGATCGCGAGCGCGACGACGAGCGCGACGATGCCCCAGAGGCCGCTCCCGAGTCCGCGCGCGGTCGTCGCGGTCGAGGCCTCCGCGCCGACCGGCCGGAGCGTCCACCAGACCGTGCTCGGACCGCCGTACCCCTCGAGGAGGTCGCCGTTGCCGGGAGGCTGCGGGTTGTACCCCGTGAAGGTGTCGGTTCGGTATGCCTGGAGCTGCGGCGAGTACCAGAGCACCGCGTACGGGGAGTCCTCGTAGAAGATCCGCTGCATCTCCTGGACGATCTCCCACCGCTGCGTCGCGTCGAGCGTCGCGCGCTGCTCGAGGTAGAGGCTGTCGTACTCCGGGTTGCAGTAGTACGCGTCGTTGTTCCCGTATGCCTGGCCGTCCGGGGGTCGCGAGTCGCAGGTGAACCACCCGAGCGGAGCGTCCGGGTCGGGGTCGGGGATCCAGCCCCAGTGGAAGAGGTCGTACTTCCCCTCGACGATGAGGTCGCCGAGCTTCGCCGAGGTGATCGCCTCGACCTGGGCGTCGATCCCGATCTCCGCGAGCCACGGTCGCACGTACTCCGCGGTGTCGACGGTGTTCTGCTCGCTCGATCGCGCGTAGTACCGGAACACGAGCGACCGCCCGCAGTCCGGCATCTCGCGGATGCCGTCCCCGTCGCAGTCGACGTAGCCGGCCTCGTCGAGCATCGCGTTCGCGCCCGGGATGTCCCAGGCGATGAACTCGTCGCCCTCGGGCTGCCAGCGGGCGCCCTTCACCGAGACCGGCACGATGATCGTGTCGCCGGCCTGCCCGTAGCCGAGGAGCACCTTGTCGACGAGCTGCTGGCTGTCGACCGCCATGCGGATCGCGCGACGCACGACCGGGTCGGCGAGCGCGGGGTGGCCGTCGCCGTGCGGAACGAAGTCACCCTCCGGCGCCTGGACGGCCGAGCCGCTGTTCATCGCGAGTTCGTCGAACGACGGGATCGACCCGGCGACGCGCTCGATGTTCGGCTCGTCGGCGAGCGAGTTGTAGATGTTCGCCGACGAGAGGTAGGCGAAGTCCACCTCACCGGCCTTCAGGGCCTCCGCGAGGGAATCCTCGTTCTTGAAGACGCGGTAGATGATCTCGTCGACCTGCGGCTCAGGACCGGTCCAGTACGGGTTCCGCTCCATGCGGACGTACTCGCCGGACTTGAACTCCGCGATGACGAACGGACCGCTTCCGATGCTCGGCGCGTTCTCGTAGCGCTTCGGCTTCTCCTGCGCGCCCCACACGTGCTCGGGGAGGATGTAGGCGTAGAGGTACGGCGCCGCGCCGCTGTAGAGGCTCGTCGGCTGGGTCGTGCGGAAGCGGATCTGGTTCCCGTTCACGACCTCGACGGGTCCGTCGAGGAGGCCGAGGTACGACGACGCGAGCGAGGCGCTCTCGTCGCGGTAGAGGTTCAGGGAGTACGCGGCGTCCTCGGCGGTGACCGGCTCGCCGTCGGACCACACCATGTCGTCGCGGATCGTGTACGTGAACTCCGTGCTGTCGGAGTTCACCTCGATGTCCGTGACGAGTCCCGTTCCCTCCTCGGGGCCGAACTCCTCGTCGTAGTCGACGAGGAGGTGGTACGACGCGGTCCAGAAGTAGAACTCGATCGCGAGGTAGCCCTTGAGCGGGTTCATCGTCAGGGGATCGGAGATCCCCGCGAACGTGAACGTCACCTGCTCGTCGGGCGCGGAACTCTGGGCGCCGGCGGGGAGCCCGGTCCCGAGCGTCCCGGCGACGATCAGGGCGGCGGCCAGGGCCGCCATCGTGCGTGCGCGCATCGCGTGCTCCTCCCCCTGCGGACCCCGGCGGGTCCCGCGGTTGCCCGTTCCTACCGCCTCCCGCCCCCCGGCGCAAGCCGGGCCCGGGTCAGGGCCGCTCGGTCGGCTCGCGGAGCACGGGCAGGGGCTTCGCCCGGAGTTCCCGGACGAACGCCGCACACTCGTCGACGGCCGCATCGAGCAGGGTGCGGCCCTTCTCGGCCGTGGCCGCGGTCGCATCGCCGTGGACCCCACTCGCCGAGATCGCGTTCCACCAGGGCATCACGTGGAGGGGTCCGTCGGACCAGTCCATCCACGCGTGCTCGCCCTCCATCGGGTTCCGCTCGTCGACCGCGAGGTCCATCCGCACGGCGTCGGGGTCGATCGCGAGGTAGATCGACGTCTCGAGCTCGCACGCGTGGCCCATACCGCCGCGCGAGGAGGTCCGCGTCTCCTCGATGACGCGTTGCGACGCCGGCGAGGTGAGGTAGAACGCGGAGGCCGCGAGCACCGACGGGTGGTCGAGCGCGACGAGCCGCGCGGCCATCTCGATGAGCGGGATGTTCGAGCCGTGGCCGTTCAGGTAGAGGATCCGCCGGAACCCGTGGCGCGCGAGCGAGGTCCCGATGTCGACCGCGTGCTTCACGAACGTCTCCCAGCCGATCGTGATCGGTCCCGGGAACGCCATGTGGTGCGGGGTGAAGCCGTGGACGATCGGCGGCAGGAGCACGACGTCGTCGGGGAGCGCCTCCGCCGTGCGACGGCAGATCTCGGTCGCGATGCGCGTGTCCGCGTCGATCGGCAGGTGCGGGCCGTGGTCCTCGAGCGTCCCCGCGGGGATGAGGCACACGCGGTCCTCGGCGACCGCGCGGCGCACCTCGGGCCACGCGAGCCGTTCGTAGAGGAGTGGCGTCGTCCACGTCACGGGCCGGATGCTACGCCGCTCCCCGCTCGCGCGCCGCGCCCCTAGGATGCGCCCATGCCCGTCGAGGACGTCTGGATCCCGATGGAGGACGGGGTGCGGCTCGCCGCCACCCTGTTCCTCCCCGACGGCGACGGTCCGTGGCCCGCGCTCCTCGAGGCGCTCCCCTACCGGAAGGACGACCTCCAGTCCTCGCACCGTCGCACGAACGGTCGGCTCGCGGCGGAGTTCGGCTACGTCGTCTGCCGGCTCGACCTCCGCGGGACGGGCTCGAGCGGCGGCATCATGCTCGACGAGTACACCGAGCGCGAGCACGACGACCTCGTCGCCGTCATCGACTGGCTCGCGACGCGGGAGTGGTCGACCGGCGCGGTCGGGATGTTCGGGACCTCGTGGGGCGGCTTCAACGCGCTCCAGGTCGCGATGCGCCGGCCGCCCGCGCTGCGCGCGATCTGCGCGATCTACGCCTCCGACGACCGCTACGCCGACGACGTCCACTACTTCGGGGGCGCGCTGAAGCAGCTCGACCTCGTCGACTGGCCGCTCTACATGCTCGCGGAGAACGCGCTCCCGCCGGTGCCGCGCATCCACGGCGAGGGGTGGCGCGATGCGTGGTGCGAACGGGTCGAGGCGAGCGAGCCGTGGATCTTCCGGTGGCTCGAGCACCAGACCTACGACGCGTACTGGAAGCACGGCTCGCTCATCGAGGACCCCGGCGCGATCGAGGCCGCGACGATGCTCGTGACGGGGTGGGCAGACGGCTACACGAACATCGCGCTCCGGGGCATGGAGCGGATGCGCTGTCCGAGGCGCCTGCTCGCCGGGGCGTGGGGCCACGTGTCGACGGAGACCGGCATCCCCGGACCGAACGTCGACCTCGTCCCGGAGATGGCCCGCTGGTGGGACCGCTGGCTGAAGGGGATCGACAACGGCGTCGACCGCGAGCCGGCCCTCTCGGTGTTCATGCGGCGGCCGACGCCGCCCGCCTTCGACCTCGCCGAGTACCGCGGCGCGTGGCGCGCCGAACGGGGCTGGCCGGTGGCACGGCTCGCGCCGCGGGCGATGCCGCTCGCGTCTGCCGCCGCATCCGCGGACCGGCTCGCGGTCCGCGGCGACACCGGCGCGACCGCGTGGATCAGCTGCGCGGGCTCGCTCCCCTGGGGGCAGCCCGTCGACCAGCGCCCGGACGAGGCGCACTCCGTCGTCTGCGACTTCCCCGTGCAGGACGCGGAGCTCGAGATCCTCGGGCACCCGCGGCTCCGCGCGCGCGTCACGTCGAGCGCGCCGGTCGCCTTCCTGTCCGCGAAGCTCTGCGACGTCCACCCGGACGGGACCTCGCAGCTCGTGACGCGGGGATTCCTGAACCTCACGCACCGGACGTCGCGCGAGCGGCCGGAACCGCTCGTTGCCGGCGAGCCGGTCGACGTGGAGGTCGAGTTCGAGGTGACCTCGTGGGTGTTCGAGGTCGGGCACCGGATCCGGCTCGACCTCGCGGGCACGGACTGGCCGAACGCGTGGCCGCCGCCGGCCCCGGTGACGCTCGCGTTCGACCTCGCGGCGAGCGAGCTCGAACTCCCCGTGCTCGACGGGCCGCCGCCCGATGCCGAGCCGCCCCGGCTCGCGCCGCCGCGGGTGCCGCGTTCCGCCGATCCGTGGGGCGGGGCGTCGTGGAGCGTCGTCCACGACCCGCGGCGGCGCGAGACGGTCGCGCGCACGACGTACGGGGAGCCCTCCCCCGCCGAGGGCGACGTCCCGGCGATGTCGTCGCGCTACGAGGGGGAATGCGGGGTCTCCACGGAGGACCCGGGTCGCGCGTGGGTCGACGCGTTCGCCCGCGAGGAGATCGCGTTCCCCGAGGCGACGGTCGCCTCGCGCGCGCACTGGCGGATCGAGAGCGACGCGACCGGCTACGACGTCGCGGTCGACCTCGAGGTCTCCGAGGACGGCGAGGTGCGCTGGACGAAGGCGTGGTCGCGCCGGTTCCCCCGGAACCTCCAGTGACGCGGTCGCGCTAGACGAGCGCGTTCCACGACGGCTCGGCCTCGGTGAGGCACGGCCGCGACGCGGAGAACTGCGAGAGGTCGCCGGTCGTCGGCATCCCGAGCGCGAGTTCCGCGAGGCTCTTCCCGAAGATCGCCGCGAACTTGTACGCGTGCGCCGCGCCCTGGAACACCGTGGCACGGTCGTGGCCCGGCACGCGGTCGCAGATGAACTCCCGGTCGGGCGGCATCGTGTAGAGGCACGTGAGCTCGCGGGCGACCGGGCCGTGGACGCCGGGGATGTGCTCCGCGACGAAGCGGTCGAGCCGCGCGGAGTACGCGGGGTCGGGGTCGAACCCACGGTCGTCGCCGGTCGTCACCGCGCCGCCCGCGTCCTGGCCGATCTTCGGCTCGGCCTCGCCGAACGCCGGGATGCCGTAGAAGCTCGGGTCGTCCATCCAGATCCAGACCGGGAACCGCTCCGGCGCCGCGAGGGCCGGGTCGGCCGGGCGGTGGTACGTGACCTGCTCGAGCGTCGTGCGGAGGTTGAAGCGCACGTCGAGGTGGCCGAGGAGTTCGTTCGTCCAGGCGTCGGCGGCGATCGAGAGCGTCTCGACCTCGTAGGTCGTGCCGCCGGCCTCGACCGCGAAGGCGCCGCCGACGTCGCGGATCGCGGTGACGGGCGAGCGGTCGTGGAGGGTCGCGCCGGCGGCGCGCGCGAGGCGCTGGTGCGCCGCGACGCCGCGCGCCGCCGCCACGACCCCCGCGTCCTCCTGCCAGAGCACGCTCGTGCCCTCGTCGACCCGCCACACCGGGTAGCGCCGCATGAGCTCGCCGCCGTCGAAGGTCTCGAACGGCACGCGTTCCTCGAGGAGCGAGTCCACGTAGTCCACGTCGGCGATCGAGGCGCCCGGCGGGAAGAGGTCGATGCCGCCCGTGCGCACGATCATCGGCTCGCCCGCGTCGGCCTCGAGGGCGCCCCAGGCGTCGTACGCGTGCCGCGCGAGCCGGACGTGCGCGGGCGTGTGGTAGCTCAGCCGGATGATGCGGCCGTGGTCGTGCGAGGCGCCGCGCGCATGGCCGAGTTCGAACCGCTCGAGGCCGAGGACGTCGTCGCCCGCGCCGAGCTTCGCGAGCCAGTACGCCGCCGCGCTCCCGATGCCGCCGAGGCCGATGACCGCGTGCCGGAACGAGGTCCGCGGCACCTCAGACCTCGTCCTCGGCATGGCCGTAGTACTCGTACGCGGACATCGCCTTCCCCGACGTCGAGCGCCACGGCCGCTCCTCGCTCGAGCGCTTCCCGAGCGCCTTCGCCATCGCGCGGACGTGGCCCGCGACCGAACCGCAGCAGGAGCCGACGTACCGGACGTCGGCCCCGGCGCAGGCGCGCGCGAACGCCGCCATCTCCTTGCGGGAGACCTGGAGCGGGTCGAGATCGAACGGGAACGCCGGCGTCGAGGTGAAGTCGATCGCCTGCGCCGTCGTCCGGTAGCCGACCGGCTGCGCGGCGACCGGCACGTCGACCGCCCCGCGCATCTCGATCGCGATCGGCAGCTGCTGCTCGGGGCCGTTCAGGCAGTTCACGCCGACGATCGCGGCGCCCGCGTCGGCGAGCCTCCGCGCCGCCTCCGCGGGGGTGTCGCCCTCGTACGTGCGCGCGGGGAGTTCCTCGAACGAGAGCGTCGCCATGACCGGCAGCCCGGTCGCCCGCGCGCGCTCCACGTAGAGGAGCGCCTCGCCGAGGTACGAGAAGGTCTCGCCGATCCAGAAGTCCACGCCCCCGGCGTCGATCTGGCCCTGCAGCTGGCGGTCGAACAGCGCGCGGACGTGGTCGGCCGACGCCGGGTCGGCGGGGTCGTAGGCCCACGTGAGCGAGAGGTTGCCCGCGACGAGGGCGTCACCCTCCGCGGCAACCGATCGCGCGATCCGCACCGCGTCGCGGTTGATCTCGTCGACCTTCCCCTCGAGGCCGACCGTCGCGAGCTTGTCGTCGCTCGCGTAGAAGGTCATCGTCTGGAGCACCTCGGCGCCGGCGCGGAGGAACTCGCGGTGCAGGCCGACGAGCGCCTCGGGGTGGTCGATGACGACCTCGGGCGTGAACGGACCGGCCTGGACGTAGCCGCGCTTCTCGAGTTCGAGCAGGTAGCCGCCGTCGCCGAGCACCGGACCGTCGGCGAGCCGTTCGAGGATCCCCTTCGCCATCGCCCCTCCCCCCGTCGGCGCCAGAGCGTACCCGCGCGGTCCTAGATGCGGCGCCCGAGGAGGGCGCGGAGCGCCTCCGAGACCTCGCCGAGCGGCGGCGGCGCGGTCTCCGGGACGAGTTCCGTGAAGCGCGATTCGATCGCGAGCACGCCCGCCCACACCGGCTCGCCGTGATCCGACTCCGGGTCATCCGTCCCGCCCGTGCGGATCTTCGCGGACGCCTCCTCGATCGGCATCGTGAGGACCGTCGTCGCCTTCAGCTCCTGCTCGGTGGAGGCGCGGAGCTCCCGCGCGCGCCCGGGGACGAGCTTCTCGAGGAACAGGTCGAGCAGGCGGACCTTCTCGGCGTCGTCCTCGACGATGTCGACCGTGCCGAACACCGTCACCGAGCGGTAGTTCATCGAGTGTTCGAAGCCGCTCCGCGCGAGGACGAGCCCGTCGAGCAGGTGCGCGGTGAGGCACGCCTGCTGCCCGAGGACGCTCCGCAGGAACCGGCTCGCGGCCGAACCGTGCCAGTAGAGGCGGTCGCCCTCGCGCCAGTGCGCGGTGACGGTGACGTACGGACGGCCGTCGATCACGTAGCCCACGCTGCAGGGGATCGCCGCGTCGAGGACGCCGTGGACCGCCTCCGCGTCGTAGTGCGCGAGTTCGGGGATGCGCTTCACCCGCGTGCGCTCGGTCGGCTCGTAGCGCTCCCCCGTCATGCGAGCCCCGCGAACGGTCCGACGGCGTGGACGGCGCGTCCGGCCACGAGCGTGCATTCGACCGAGGCCTCGCCGAGCCCGTCGAGGTCCTGCGTCGACAGGTCGCGGTCGACGATCGCGAGGTCGGCGTCCTTGCCGACCGCGATCGTGCCGGTGCGGTCCTCGAGGTGGTTCACCCGCGCCGAACCGAGCGTGAACGCGCGGATCGCCTCGTCGAGCGTGAGGCGCTCGTCGGGCAGGAAGGTCTCCTCCTTCGCGCGTCCGGTCACCGGGCGCGAGCGCGGATGGCGGCGGTGGACCGCGACGGCGATCTCCCAGAGCGGGTCCGCGCTCGTGACCGGCCAGTCGCTGCCGGCCGCGAGCTCCGCGCCGGCGCGAAGCAGGCTGCGGAACGGGTACTGCCAGCCCGAGCGCTCCTCGCCGAGGAACGGCATCGTGAGCTCGGTCATCTGTTCCTCGAGCGTCGCCCAGATCGGCTGCATGTTCGCGATCGCGCCGAGCGCGCGGAACCGCGGGAGGTCGTCGGGGTGGACGACCTGGATGTGCGCGAGGTGGTGCCGCAGGTCGTTCATGCCGTTCGCGGCGCGCGCGACCTCGATCGCGTCGAGCGCCTCGCGGACCGCGCGGTCGGCGAGCGCGTGGAAGTGGACCTGGAAGCCGAGCCGGTCGAGCTCGGGTACCGCGACGGCGAGGACTTCGGGATCGATGAACGAGATGCCGTGGTTGCCCGTCGGGTGGCCGTCGGCGTCGAGGTACGGGTCGATGACGGCGGCCGTGAAGTTCTCGAGGACGCCGTCCTGCATCATCTTCACCGACGTCGCGGCGAACCCGCCGGCGAGGCCGCGCTCGCGGCGTTCGACGAGGTCGGCGATCTGCTCGACGCCCAGCGTGCGATCCCACCAGAGCGCCCCGACGACCCGCGCGGTGAGCGTCCCGCGCGCGATCGCCTCGACGTACGTGTCGAGCGCGTCGTAGGAGCCGCCGACGATCGCGTCCTGCCACGCGGTGATGCCGAGCCCGTGGAGGTACGCCTGCCCGGCGAGGAGCCCGTCGTACCACTCCTGCCGCGTGATCTTCGGCAGGAGCCGATCGACGAAGCGCATCGCGCCCTCCTGGAGCATCCCGGAGGGCGAGCCGTCCGGGTCGCGTTCGATGCGACCGTCGCGCGGGTCGGGCGTGTCGGCCGTGACGCCCGCGCGCTCGAGCGCGACGGAGTTCACCCACGCGCCGTGGCCGTCGCGGTTCGGCAGGAACACCGGTCGGTCGGAGACGATCGCGTCGAGGTCGCGCCGGTGCGGCGTCCCGCCGGGGAACTGGTCCATCCCCCACCCCCCGCCGCGGATCCACTCCCGCTCGGGGTGCGCCGCCGCGTACGCGGCGATCGTCGCGAGGTACTCCTCGCGGTTGCGCGCGCCGTGGAGGTCGCACTGGCCGAGCTGCACCCCGCCGATCGGCGCGTGGACGTGGGCGTCCTGGAACCCGGGGAGCACCATCCGGCCGCCGAGGTCGATCACCGTCGCCGACGCGGGGGAGGCACCGAAGACACCGCCCCCTCCGCCCCCCCCAGAGAAGCGGACAACGTG
>JBJTYK010000229.1:0-6561 GCA_046082745.1 Actinomycetota bacterium
CAGGCGCTCGGACCGTCCGCGCGCGAGGTCGTGACGGTCCTCGTCGCGGGACGGACGCTCGACGACCTCCTCGCCGGACCCGCGGTCCGCGCGCTCGCCGCCGCGGGCGGCGCGGCGGTGATGCCCGACGCCGGGGCGCTCGCGACGGCCGATCCCGCGGCCGACGCGGAGACCGCCGTGCGCGACGCCCTCGCGGGCTCGCGCGCCGACCTCGTCCTCGTCGTCGTCGCGTCGGTCGTCGCGGCGCCCGGGGATCCGCTGCTGCCCGTCGTCGTCGCCGAGGGCGACCCCGCGACGCTCCTCGACGCCGACGGCCCCGCCCACGCGCTCACGTCGGATTCCACCCGCCGCGACGGCGTCGTCACCGCCGCCGACGTGCTGGCCACGGTCGCCGCGTTCGAGGGCGGCGAGGTCGTGGCCGGCCATCCCGTCCGTCCGATCGACGCCGCGCCGCCGTCCGAGCTGCGACGGCGGTTCCTCGAGCGCGCGGGGAGCGCCGTGCCGATCGAGGTCGCGCTCGGACTCCTCGTCACCGCGATCGGGCTCGCGGCGATCGCGGCGCTCGCGTGGCCGTGGCGGGCGCCGCGGGGCGCGCTCGTCGCGCTGTCGTGGTGCTGCCTCGGCGTGCCGGGGCTCTCGCTCGCGCTCCTGCTCGCCGGCCACCTGCCGCGCATGACCGTCGGGGTCGTCGCCCCGACCGTCGCGGCGCTCACCGTCCTCGCGACCGCCGCCGCGCTCCCCGCGGCGCGCCGCGATCCCGACCGCGCACCCGGAATCGTCGGCGCGGTCGCGGTCGTCGCGCTCGGCCTCGAGGCCGCCACCGGCTTCGTCGGCGCACAGCTGCCGTTCCTCGGCGGCTCGCAGCTCGACGGCGCGCGCTTCTACGGCCTGCCGAACGCGTTCATCGGCCTGCTCGTCGGCGGCGCGCTCCTCGTCGCGTGGCGGCTGCCGCGCGCCACGGGGACGACGCTGCTGTTCCTCTGCGGGCTCCTCGCCGGACTGCCGTGGCTCGGGGCGAACCTCGGCGCGGCGACGACCGGCTTCGCCGCGAGCGGGCTCTGGTGGGTGGCCGGTCGTCGCCGCGCCGACGCGCGCGCGGCGATCGAGGTCGCGTGCGTCCTCGCCGCCGGCCTCGGTGTCGTGCTCCTCGCGCACGCGTTCGCGCCGACGCCCACCCACGTCCAGGATGCCCTGCGCGGCGGCGGCGTCGCCTCGCGCTACCTCGACCGCCTCGCGATCGGGCTGCGGATGCTCCGCGAGCAGCCCTTCGCGATCGTCCCGGCGCTCGGGCCGGTCGCGCTCCTCCTCGTCGTGCTCCGCCCGCCCGCCGCGATCGCCGCCGGCTTCGCCGCGTCGCCGGGCTCGCGCGAGGTCGTGCTCGTCGCGGCGCTCGCCGGCGGCGTGGCCTACCTCGCGAACGACACCGGCGCCTCGGCGGCGGGGCTCACCTGGGGGCTCGGCCTCGTCCTCGCGTTCTGGGTGTCGCTGCGGGCCGCAGCGGCGAGGATGTCGGGGTGAGCGAGGAGGGACGGGACCCCGTCGTGCCGCCGCGGCCGGACGCGATCCACCCCACGGCCCCGGCCGACCCGGGGGACGGGGGAGGGCCGCGGCCGACGTGGGGCGCCGTCGAGGCGCTCTGGGTCTACCTCACCGGACTCCTCACGACCGCGATGCTCGTCACCGCGGTGCTCCTGCTCGTTCCGCCATCGCCGACCGCAAACATCGCGGCGAGCATGGCCGTCGCGCTCCTGCAGGTCGGCCTGCTCCTCGCGTGGCTCCGCTGGCGCCACCCGGGCGCGCTCGCCGCGATCGGCCTGCGCGCGCCCGGTCGACTCCGCGCGTTCCGCGCGGGCGTCGGGTTCGGGCTCCTCCTGTATCCGGCCACGATCCTGCTCGCCGGCACCGCGCTCCAGGCGATCCTCGTGGCCATCACCGGGAAGGACGTGCAGCCGCCGCAGCAGGTCCCCTCGGACCTCACGACCGCGGGCGCCGTCCTCGTCACCGTCTACGCGGTGCTCATCGCCCCGTTGGCCGAGGAGTTCTTCTTCCGCGGCATCCTCGCGACGCCGCTCGTCGCCCGGTTCGGTCTGTGGCGCGGCGCGTTCCTGTCGAGCCTCGCGTTCGCGTCGGTCCACTACGCGCGGGGTCCCTGGGCGGACTCCGTGCTCCTGATGGGCGTCATGATCCCCGTCGGCATGGGTCTCGTGTGGATCCGGTCGCGTCGCGGCAGCCTGTATGCGAGCATCGGCGCGCACGTCGTGTTCAACGTCATCGGACTCACGCTGATCGCGGTGTACCGCTGAGGCGGGGGAGGGGGAGGGCATGGCTCGGTTCCCGAGCGAGGACTGGATCGCGGCGTTCGTCGACCAGGTGAACGCGTCGGCGGCGTACCGCGAGGCGGGTGCGACCTGGGAGGGAGACATCAGCTTCGTCTTCGAGGCGGAGCCGGACAAGGGCGTGCCCGACGCCGTCGTCGCGTGGCTCGACCTGTGGCACGGCGAGTGCCGCGGCTGGGAGCTCCGCGACCTGGGACGCGCGGACGACGCGCGCTACGTGATCCGCGCCCCGTACAGCCGATGGAAGGACGTCCTGAACGGCGACCTCGACCCGATCAAGGGCCTCATGCAGGGGAAGCTGAAGCTGAAGGGCGACCTGCCGACGATCGTGCGGTACGTGCGCGCGGCCAACGAGCTCGTCCAGTGCACCACGGCGGTGCCGACCGAGTTCCCCGACGGGGCCTGATGCGGGCGGTCGTCTCCCGGGGTCCGGGGGCCGTCGCGGTCGAGGAGGTCCCCGACGCGCGCATCGAGGACCCGCGCGACGCCGTCGTGCGCGTGACGCTCGCGGCGATCTGCGGCTCGGACCTCCACTTCCTCCACGGGAAGGCCCCGGTCGACCCGGGGGAGTCCCTCGGCCACGAGGCCGTCGGCGTCGTGGAGGCCGTCGGCGCGGAGGTGCGGACCGTGCGCCCCGGCCAGCGCGTCGCCGTCGCCTTCGACAACGCGTGCGGCGGGTGCTGGTTCTGCCGCGCCGGCCAGACGCAGCTCTGCGAGGAGTTCCGCACGCTCGGAGCCGGCGCGTTCGGCGGCGGGCTCGGCGGCGCGCAGGCCGACCTCGTCCGCGTCCCGTTCGCGGACGCGAACCTCCTGCCCCTGCCCGACGGGCTCGACGACGAGCGCGCGCTGTTCCTCGGCGACGTCCTCACGACGGGGCTCTACGGCGCGGCCGTCCCCGACATCCGCCCGGGCGAGACCGTGGCGGTGCTCGGCGCGGGGCCGGTCGGCTTCTTCGCGGCCCAGGCCGCGCGGCTCCACGATCCCGCCCGCGTGCTCGTCCTCGACCGCGACGCGCGCCGGCTCGCGATCGCGGCCGCGGTCGGCGCCGAGCCGATCGACGTCACCGCGCGCCACGGGGCGATGGCCGTCGCCGACGCGACGGACGGACGCGGCGCCGACGTCGTCATCGAGGCCGTCGGCACCCCGGAGGCCTTCGAGGACGCGATCGACGTCGTGCGCCGCGGCGGGCGCGTGTCGGTCGTCGGGATGTTCACGTCGGAGTCGGTGTCGATCCCGCTCGGGATCTGGTGGGCGCGCTCGCTCGACGTGCGCTTCGCGGGGATCTGCCCGGTGCACGCCTGGTGGGAACGCGCGCGCGACGCCGTGGTCGACGGGCGGATCGATCCCGCGCCGATCGTCTCGCACCGGCTCCCGCTCGACGACGCGGCGCACGGCTACGCGCTCTTCGACGCGCGCGAGGCGACGAAGGTGGTCCTCGTCCCGTGAGCGTGTCCTACGCCGACCCGGAACCGAACGGTCTCGCGTCGCTCGTCGGCGGCCTCATCGAGGGGAACCTCGCGATGCACCCCGCGCGCGTCGACCTCCTGCGCCCGGCACGCATCGACCTCGAGGGCCTCGACGCTGGGGTCGCGATCGCGCTGCGCTTCGGCGCGGGCTCGGTCGAGGTCGCGAACGGGCCCTCGCCCCGGCCGCACCTCGCGATCGCGGCCGACGCCGCGGCGCTCCTCGACCTCGCCCGCGCCCCCCTGCGGCTCGGATTCCCGGATCCCTTCCACGCGGACGGCCGGGCCGTCCTCGTCGGGCTCCTGCGGGGCGACCTGCGGGTCCGGGGACTCCTGCGCCACCCGATCCGCCTCGCGCGGTTCTCCCGCCTGCTGTCCGTCGCCTGAGCGGGGCTAGGCTTCCCGGCATGGACCTCGCGGACGCGGTGCTCGGCGGCGACCCCCGCGCGATCGCGCGGGCGATCTCGCTCGTCGAGGACGGCGCGCCGGAACTCGCGCAGCTCTCCGCGGCACTCTTCCCTCGGACGGGGCGCGCGTGGACGGTCGGGCTCACCGGCTCGCCGGGGGTCGGGAAGTCGACGCTCGCGGCCGCGCTCGTCGGGCAGGCGCGCGGGCGCGGCGAGCGCGTCGCGGTCCTCGCGATCGACCCGACCTCGCCGTTCACCGGGGGCGCGCTCCTCGGGGACCGCCTGCGGATGCAGGAGCACGCGACGGACCCCGGCGTGTTCATCCGCTCGATGGCCACCCGCGGCCACCTCGGCGGGATGGCGCTCGCCGCGCCCGAGGCCGTGCGCATCCTCGACGCGTCCGGCCACGACCTCGTGATCGTCGAGACGGTCGGCGTGGGGCAGGCCGAGGTCGACGTCGCGGCCGCGACCGACACGACCCTCGTCGTCGTCGCGCCGGGATGGGGCGACGCGGTCCAGGTCGCGAAGGCGGGCATCCTCGAGATCGCCGACGTCTTCGTCGTGAACAAGGCCGATCGCGAGGGCGCAGGCGCGGCGGCGCGCGACCTGCGGCAGATGCTCCACCTCGGCGCGGCGCTCCCATGGGAGCCGCCGGTGGTCGAGGTGAGCGCGGCGGAGGGCAAGGGCCTCGACGACCTCCGGGCGGCGATCGACGCGCATCGCGGGTACCTCGCGGGCGAGGGCCGGCTCGGGGCGAGCCGCCGGGCGAGGCTGCTCCGGGAGGTCGAGGCCCTCGCGGCCGAGGGGCTCCGTCGGGGGCTCCGCGCCCGGCTCGAGGCGGATCCGGGCCTCGGCGACGCGCTCCTCGACCGGCGGCTCGACCCGTACGCGGCCGCCGCCCGCCTCGCGACTTCCTGATACCGGCGGCACCTGCAACTCATTGCAGGAGACCTGTTAGGCTCGCCCCGTGACCGCGCACCCGCTCCGCCGTCGCCCGCTCCTCGGGGTCGTCCTCGCCCTCGCGCTCGCCGTCGCCGCCTGTGGCGGCGGCGGCGACGGCGACGGCGCGGGTGACGGGCGCGACCTCCCGCAGGTCGTCACGACCGTCTCGCCGATCACGAACATCGTCCAGAACATCGGCGGGAACGAGGTCCGCATCACCGGGATCGTGCCCGAGGGGACGAACAGCCACACGTTCGAGCCCGCACCCTCCGACGCCCGCGTGCTCGCGGACGCCGACCTCGTGTTCCTGAACGGCCTCCACCTCGAGGAGCCGACGATGGAGCTCCTCGACGCGAACGTGCGCGACGGCGTGCCGGTGGTCCCGCTCGGTGACCGGACGCTCGCTCCCGGCGACGAGATCTACGACTTCAGCTTCCCGGAGGCCGCGGGCGACCCGAACCCGCACCTGTGGACGAACCCGCGCTACGCGCTCCGCTACGCCGAGATCGTGACGGAGGAGCTCTCGCGGCTCCTGCCCGACTCGGCCTTCATCTTCGACGCGAACCTCCTCGTCTTCCGCGCCCGGATCGAGCAGCTCGACGGGCTCATCCGCCAGGTGACCGCGACGGTGCCGGAGGCGAACCGCGTGCTCCTCACGTACCACGACTCGTTCCCGTACTTCGCGCGCGAGTACGGCTGGACCGTGATCGGCGCGGTGCAGCCCGCGGACTTCTCCGAGCCGACCCCCCGCGAGGTCGCGGCGCTGATCGACCAGGTGCGCGAGGCCGGGGTGCCCGCGATCTTCGGCTCCGAGGTGTTCCCGAGCCCGGTGCTCCAGCAGATCGCCGACGAGACCGGGGCGACGTACGTGGACGACCTCCGCGACGACGACCTCCCCGGGGACGCCGGTGACCCGGACCACAGCTACCTCGGACTGATGGTCTTCGACCTCCGCACGTTCATGGGGGCGCTCGGCGGGGACGTGTCGCCCTTCGACGCGCTCGACGTCACGAACTCGGCGCCCGGCGGCACGACCGAGTACGCGTGAGCGACCTCGTCCGGCTCGAGGACGTCTCCGTCCGGTACGAGCGGGACCCGGTGCTCGAGCACGTCGACCTCACCGTCGCCGCCGGGGCCTTCCTCGGCGTCGTCGGCCCGAGCGGCAGCGGGAAGACGACGCTCCTGCGCGCGATCGCCGGGACCGTCGCGCCCACCGCCGGTCGGATCGTGCGCGACCGCGGGGTCGCGGTCGGCTACGTCCCGCAGGTCGAGACGGTGAACTGGTACTTCCCGGTCACGGTCCGCGAGGCGGTGCTCATGTCGCGGATCGACGGGCGCCGCATGCCGTGGGCGTCGCGGGCGGAGGTGGGGGGGGACGACAAGGGGGTCGCGCTCCCCGGCCTCCTCAGACCC
>JBJTYK010000230.1:0-3574 GCA_046082745.1 Actinomycetota bacterium
CCCCCCCCCCCCCCCCGCTCCGGCGCCGTCCGCGTCGTGCGCACCCTCCGCGAGGGCGACGCGCTCCTGCCGGGCGAGATCCTCGTGCTGCCGGCCTCCGACGTCACGTGGACTCCGCTCTTCTCCCGCGCCGCCGCGGTCGTCACGGAGTCCGGCGGCATGCTCGCCCACGCCTCGGTCGTCGCCCGGGAACTCGGCATCCCCTGCGTCGCGTCCGCGACCGGCGCGACGGCCCTCCGGGACGGGACCGGGGTGCTCGTGGACGGCTACGCGGGCGAGGTCGTCGTGCTCGGGGGCACCCCCGCCTGACCGGTTTGCACCCCAGCGGAACCGGACCCTAGACTCGCGCGCCGACCGCGGGTCGGAGGGGGAGCGGACGCGTGTCGGGGGACCCGGAGCACGGCTCGATCGCCGTCGCCCTCGAGGGCGTCGTGAAGCGGTTCGGCGAGGTCACCGCCGTGGACGGCGTGTCGATCGCGGTCCCCGCGAACTCCTTCTACTCGCTCCTCGGGCCGTCGGGGTGCGGGAAGACGACGTCGCTGCGCCTCATCGCGGGCTTCGAGCAGCCGACCGAGGGCGCGATCGCGATCGCGGGCGTGCCGGTCGCGGGCGTCCCCTCGCATCTGCGCGACGTGAACACGGTCTTCCAGCACTACGCGCTGTTCCCGCACATGGATGTCGCGTCGAACGTCGGGTACGGACTGCGTCAGCGACGCCCGAAGATCGCCCGCGCCGACGTCGACGCCCGCGTCGCGGAGGCGCTACGGCTCGTGCGGCTCGAGGGCTTCGGCCCGCGTCGCACCTGGGAGCTCTCCGGCGGCCAGCAGCAGCGCGTCGCGCTCGCGCGCGCGCTCGTCATGCGCCCGAAGGTCCTCCTGCTCGACGAGCCGCTCGGCGCGCTCGACCTGAAGCTCCGCCGCGAGATGCAGCTCGAGCTGAAGCAGCTCCAGCGCGAGGTCGGCATCACGTTCATCTACGTGACCCACGACCAGGAGGAGGCCCTGTCGATGAGCGACCGCATCGCGGTCATGCGCTCGGGCCGCGTCCTCCAGGAGGGGACGCCGGCCGAGCTCTACGACCGGCCGCGCGACCGCTTCGTGGCCGACTTCATCGGGCAGTCGAACTTCTTCGACGGCGTCGTCGAGGAGGCCGGCGCGCGGGTGACGCTGCGCACGGATGGCGGCGCGGCGCTCCGCGCCGCGCCGCCGGAGGGCGCGCCCGCGCTCGCGAAGGGCGCCCGCGCGACGGTGTCGGTGCGCCCCGAGCGCGTCCGCATCTCGCGGCGGGACGGTGCGGGGACGGGGGCGGAGGTCGCGACGGGCCGCGTGCTCCAGCGGACCTTCCTCGGCGACCAGGTCGAGATCCACGTGGAGACGTCGCTGCTCGGCACGGTGGCGGTCCGGCTGAACCACCTCCCCGGTTCGCCGGAGGCCGCGTACGCGATCGGCGACGAGGTGCGGATCGGGTGGGACGACGACGTGGCGCTCGCGCTCTCCGCGTGAGCGTTCGGTAGGGGAGAAGGGAAGGGAGGCAGGATGGGCAAGCAGCGGAACCCGCTCCGGGGAACCGGACGGGGGGAGCTCGCGGCGCACGGTCAGATGACGCGCCGGCGGTTCCTCGGCACGACCGGCGCCGCGTTCGGCGCCGCCGCGGTCGGCGGCTCGCTCCTCTCGGCGTGCGCGCCGGCGACGGAGCCATCGACCGGGGGTGGCGGTTCGGGCTCGACGGACCTCGGGGACACCCTCGTCCTCGTGTCGTGGCCGAACTACCACAACCAGGAGAACCTCGATGCGTTCGAGGCGGCCACGGGGGTGCACGTCGACCTCAAGGTGTTCGGCTCGAACGAGGAGATGCTCGCGAAGCTCCAGGTCGGGAGCACGGGGTGGGACGTCTTCGTCCCGACGAACTACGCGGTGAAGACGTACGTGGACCTCGGCCTCATCGAGCCCCTCGACCTGTCGAGGATCTCGACGTACGACGAGACCCAGTTCGAGGCGCGCTTCCTCGAGGCGTCGAAGGTCGGGGACGGCAACACGTACGCGATCCCGAAGAACTGGGGGACGACCGGGTACGCGATCTGGAACGACGAGATCACGACGAACCCCTCCACCTGGGTCGACTTCTGGGACAACGCCCAGAACGCCTGGGACGGGAAGGTCGCCATCCACGACTACATGCTCACGACGATCGGCAACGCGCTGAAGTACTACGGGTACTCGTTCAACTCGATCGATTCGGACGAACTCGCGAAGGCGGAGGAGCTCCTCCTCGCGGTCAAGCCGCACCTGTTCGGGATCACGAGCGACTACCAGCCGATCATGCGGTCGAAGGACGTCTGGTCCTCGATGTGCTGGACCGGCGATGCCGCGCAGATGAACCGGGACGAGCCGGCGGTGCAGTACGTGCTCGGCGCGGAGGGCGGGGAGCTCTGGGAGGACAACTGGGCGATCGTGGCCGAGTCCTCCCGGAAGGACGCCGCCTACGCGTTCCTCCAGTTCATGATCGACCCGCCGGTGGCGGCGAAGGAGACGGAGTTCCACGGGTACCCGCAGGTGGACCAGCGCGCGACCGCGCTCGTCCCCCAGGAGATCCTGAACAACCCGATCCTCTACCCGCCGGCGGACCTCCTCGCGGCCCTCGAGTTCGGCGCGAGCGAGACCCTCACGAACCCCGACCGCTCCGAGCTCTGGGCGCGGGTCAAGGCGGCGTGACGGACGGCACCGCGGTGGCGCGGGAGGGGGGCGGTCGCAGGCTGACCGCCCTCCTCCTCGCACCGACCACGTTCTGGTTCCTGGTCCTGCTCGTCGCGCCGCTCCTCATCCTCCTCGTCTACAGCGTCGGGATGCGGGCGGCCTCCGGGGGCTACGAGCCGGCGTTCACGCTCCTCCAGTACGCGAAGCTCCCGACGCGCGCGATCGTGTTCCGCAACACCGCGGTGATCGCCGTTTCGAGCACGGTCGTCTGCCTGCTCGTCGCGTTCCCGCTCGCGTACTTCCTCGCGACCGCGGCCGGACGCTGGAAGACGACGCTCCTCATCTTCGTCGTCGTCCCGTTCTGGACGAGCTTCCTCATCCGGACGTACGCGTGGCTCGTGATCCTCGGGACGAACGGGGTCCCCGCCCTCGCGCGGCTCACCGGGCTCTCGGACGACCTCGTCCTGCTGAACACGCCCTTCGCGGTGATGCTCGGCATCGTCTACAACTACCTGCCGCTCATGGTGCTGCCCGTCTACGTGAGCCTCGAGCGGCTCGACAAGCGGCTCCTCGAGGCCTCGCGGGACCTCGGCGCGACGCCCGCGCGCACCCTCGTCCAGGTGACGCTCCCGCTCGCCGCGCCCGGCATCGTGACCGGGTGCCTGCTCGTCCTCATCCTCCTGTCGGGGGAGTACGTGATCCCCGCGATGCTCGGCGGCAACAAGGTCTTCCTCGTCGGCAGCGCGCTCGTCGACCTCTTCATCCAGGCGCGCGACTGGCCGCTCGGCTCGGCGGTCGCGATCGCGCTCATCGTCGTCATGCTCCTCGCGATCGGGCTCTCGCTGCGCGTCACGGCGCGGTGGGTGCGCGGGGTCAGGCGC
>JBJTYK010000231.1:0-4932 GCA_046082745.1 Actinomycetota bacterium
CCAGGCCCCGCCCGCCTACTCCGCCGCGAAGGTCGGCGGCCGTCGCCTCTACGAGGCGGCGCGCGCGGGGGAGGCCCTCGAGGCCGCGCCGCGACCGATCGTCGTCCACGCGTTCGCCGTCACCGGGATGCGCGATGCCGACGTCGACTTCACGACGACGGTGTCGAGCGGGACGTACGTGCGCTCGCTCGCCGCGGATCTCGGTCGCGACCTCGGATGCGGCGCGCACCTCAGCCGCCTCGTCCGCACCGCGATCGGTCCGTTCCGGCTCGAGGACGCGTCGCCGCCCGACGCGCCGGCGCTCCGCCCCGCGCTCGAGGCGGTCGGACACCTGCCGCGGATCGTCCTCGGTGCCGACGAGGCGCGCGCGGCGTCCCACGGGAGCATCCTCGCGCCCGCGGGGTTCGACGGCCCGTACGCGGTGCTCGGTCCCGACGGCGCGCTCATCGGCGTCTGGCGCGACGACGTCGCGAAGGCGCGGCCCGAGGTCGTGCTCCCGACCGCCTGAGCGGCGCGCGACGCCTGTACCCTTGCGCCCGTGGAACGCCACGACGGGCTCGACGGACTCCCGCGACCGGACGGCGGCAGCGTCGTCACGGTCGGGTTCTTCGACGGCGTGCACCTCGGGCACCGGGCGGTCCTCGACCGCACCGTCGCACGGGCCCGGGAACTCGGGCTCCCGTCGGTCGCGGTGACGTTCGATCGGCACCCGCGCGAGGTGCTCACGCCGGGACGCGAGCCGCGGCTGCTCACGACCGTCGAGGCGAAGGCGCGCCGCATCGCGGAGCGGGGGATCGAGCGCCTGCTCGTCCTGCCCTTCACCGCGGACCTCGCGGCGTGGGAGCCCGAGCGCTTCGTCGGGACGGTCCTGCGCGATGCGCTCGGCGCCCGACACGTCGCGGTCGGCGCGAACTTCACCTACGGCCACCGGGCGGCGGGGACGGTCGAGACCCTCGTCGCCGCCGGTCCGTCCCACGGCTTCGTCGGGGAACGCGTCGAGCTCGTCGACCTCGACGGTCGGCGCGTGTCGTCGTCGTCGATCCGCCGGGCGCTGTCGGAGGGCGACCTCGACTGGCCCGGCCGTGCACTCGGCCGGCGCTACGCGGGGGAGGGGACCGTCGTCGGCGGCGCCGGCCGAGGGCACGGCCTCGGCTACCCGACCGCGAACCTCGAGACCTCGGCGCGGCTGCTGCTGCCCGCGACCGGCATCTACGCCGGCCGGGCTCGCTGCGACAGGGTGGACGCCGTCGCCGCGGTGAGCGTCGGCACGAACCCGACCTTCGGGTCCGAGCCGCTCCACGTCGAGGCGTTCCTCCTCGACTTCGACGGGGACCTCCGCGGCCGCCCGATGGAGGTCGAGTTCTGGGCACGCCTTCGGGACGAGCGGCGCTTCGACTCCCCCGAGGAGCTCGTGGCGGCCATGGACGCCGACGTCGCCCGCACCCGGGAGCTCGTGGCCGGTCCGTAGGCACGGCCGTGCCCGTGGGGGAGGCGCCTCGGGGTGCTCTGGTAGCCTCTCCCCGGTATGGCGATCACGAAGGACGAGAAGTCCCAGCTCATCGCGGCCCACCGCCGCTCCGAGACCGACACCGGCTCGGCGGAGGTGCAGGTCGCGGTGCTCACCCGTCGGATCAACGACCTCACCGACCACCTCAAGGCGAACGACCAGGACCACCACTCTCGCCGCGGACTGCTCATG
The DNA here is from genome assembly GCA_046082745.1 of Actinomycetota bacterium. Classification (GTDB taxonomy): domain Bacteria; phylum Actinomycetota; class UBA4738; order UBA4738; family HRBIN12; genus JBJTIF01. The sequence continues at coordinate 1,700 of JBJTYK010000231.1, forward strand.
CTCGTCGGACGACGTCGCCGGATGCTCGAGTACCTGAAGCGTCAGGACATCGGGCGCTACCGCGACCTCGTCACGAAGCTCGGCCTGCGCCACTAGCGCAACCGGGAGGGATGCGAAGGAACCACCCGCACCACCGCCACCCGGAGGGGAGGGAATCCCGGTCGGTTCTCAGTGGCGGGTCGCCGGACCTCGGCCCGGCGCTCCACCACTGACAACCGGCCCACCCGCGGCCTCCGGACCACCCCGCGCGGCACGATGCCGCGCCGACCCAGGAGGAGATGGCCCATGGCCACCAACCTGTCCCGCACCATCGGGAACCGCACCATGACCTTCGAGGCGGGCAAGCTCGCCCTCCAGGCCCACGGTTCCTGCGTCGTCACCTACGGCGAGACCCAGGTCATCGCCACGTGCACCACCGCGAAGCACCGCGAGGGCATCGAATTCTTCCCGCTCACAATTGACGTCGAAGAGCGCATGTACGCGGCCGGGAAGATCCCCGGCAGCTTCTTCCGTCGCGAGGGACGTCCGTCCGAGACGGCGATCCTCACCGCACGCCTCACCGACCGCCCGATGCGTCCGTCCTTCGCGGAGGGCTACCGCGACGAGGTCCAGGTCGTGATCATGGTGCTCGGCATCGACGGCGAGAACCCCTACGACATCCCGGGCATGAACGCCGCGAGCCTCGCGACGATGCTCGCCGGGATCCCCTTCGAGGGCCCGGTCGGCGCGGTGCGCCTCGCGCTCGTGCGCGGGGACTGGATCGTGAACCCGACGTACGCGGAGACCGAGGAGGCGACGTTCGACGTCGTCGTCGCCGGCCGCCGCAACGACGCCGGCGAGATCGACATCCTCATGATCGAGGGCGAGGCGCCGACCCGCGCCTGGGCGCTCATCGAGGACGGCGGCACGAAGCCGACGGAGGAGGTCGTCGCGCAGGGCCTCGAGGAGGCGAAGCGCGAGATCGCCGAGGTCATCGACTTCCAGCTCGCGTTCGTGCAGCAGCACGGCGTCACGAAGCGCGACTGGACGCCCCGGCCGCTGTACTCCGACGAGGTCTACGCCGCGGCCGAGGCCTTCGCGGCACCGAAGCTCGCCGGCGCGATCCTCACCGACAAGGTCGCCCGCGAGGCGGCCCTCGGCGCGATCAAGGACGAGCTGAAGGCGCACCTGCTCGCGACGTGGGGCGAGGAGGGCTACGCGGAGCGCGCGGCGCAGGTCTCGCCGGCGTTCAAGGACCTCCAGAAGAAGGCGATGCGCAAGCGCGTGATCGAGGAGGGCGTTCGCCTCGACGGTCGCGACCCGAAGCAGCTCCGCGCGCTCTCGGCGGAGGTCGGGGTGCTCCTGCGGGCGCACGGCTCGGCGCTGTTCCAGCGCGGCGACACCCAGGTCCTGAACGTGACGACGCTCGGCATGCTCCGCATGACGCAGATGATCGACACGCTCGACCCGGAGGACACGAAGCGCTACATGCACCACTACAACTTCCCGCCCTACTCGACCGGCGAGGTCGGCCGCATCGGCTCCCCCCGCCGTCGGGAGATCGGCCACGGGGCGCTCGCCGAGCGCGCGCTCCTCGCGGTCGTCCCGAGCGAGGACGAGTTCCCGTACGCGCTGCGCCTCGTCTCCGACGTCATGGGCTCGAACGGCTCGACGTCGATGGCGAGCGTCTGCGGCTCGACGCTCTCCCTCATGGACGCCGGCGTGCCGATCAAGGCGCCGGTCGCCGGCATCGCGATGGGGATGATCGCGGAGGGCGGCACGTACGTGACCCTCACCGACATCCTCGGGGCGGAGGATGCCCTCGGCGACATGGACTTCAAGGTCGCCGGCACCCGGGAGTTCGTGACGGCGATCCAGCTCGACATGAAGGTGACCGGCCTGCCGGGCGAGGTGCTCGCGGGCGCGCTCCACCAGGCGAAGGAGGCCCGCCTCACGATCCTCGGGGTCATGGAGGCCGCGATCCCCGCGCCGCGTGCCGAGGTGAACCCGAAGGCGCCGCGGATCATCTCGATCCAGATCCCCGTCGACAAGATCGGCGAGGTCATCGGCCCGAAGGGCAAGCGGATCAACGAGATCATCGCGATGACCGGCGCCGACATCGACATCCAGGACGACGGCACGGTCTTCATCGGCTCCCTCCAGGGCGCCGGCGCGGACGACGCGGCCCGGATGATCGACGAGATCGCGAACCCGCGCCCGCTCACGGTCGGGGAGACGTTCGCCGGCAAGGTCGTGAAGATCACGACCTTCGGGGCGTTCGTGAACCTCGTGCCCGGCCGCGACGGCCTCGTCCACATCTCGAAGCTCGGGCGCGGCAAGCGCCTGAACGCGGTCGAGGAGTCGGGGCTGAAGGAGGGCGACCTGCTCGACGTCGAGGTCCAGGACATCGACCCGACCGGGCGCATCAGCCTGCGGCCGACGGGCGAGGAGTGGGCGATCCCCGAGGGCATGGAGGTCGAGGAGGCCCCCCGCGGCGAGCGTCGCGGCGGCGGCGGCGGCGACCGCGGGCGCGGTGGCGACCGCGGCGGCGATCGCGGGCGTCGCAGCCGTCCGAGGCAGTCCTAGGAGGGTCGCGTGCCGATCCGCCGGACGGCGTTCGCCTCCGGGCTCCGGGTCGTCTCGGAGCGGATGCCGGGCGTGCGCTCGGTCGCGATCGGCTTCTTCGTCGGCACGGGGTCGCTCGACGAGCCGCCGGACCTGAGCGGCTCGTCGCACTTCCTCGAGCACCTGCTCTTCAAGGGGACGACGCGTCGTTCGGCGCGCGACATCGCGGAGGCCTTCGACGCGGTCGGCGGCAGCGTGAACGCGTACACGACGAAGGACTCGACGGTCTTCCACGCGCGGGTCCTCGACCGCGACCTCCCGCTCGGGATCGACATCCTGTCGGACATGCTGCGCAACAGCACGCTCCGCGTGCCCGACGTCGAGGCCGAGCGCCAGGTGATCCTCGAGGAGATCAACATGTACGAGGACGCCCCGGACGAACTCGTCCACGACCGGTTCCAGGAGACCCTGTGGCCGGACCACCCGCTCGGGCGGCCGATCCTCGGGACGAAGGCCTCGATCGTCGCGGCGACCCGCGGTCGCATCGACCGCTTCTACCGGCGTCACTACACGCCCGGCAACCTCATCGTCGCGGTCGCCGGCAACGTCGACCACGACGCGCTGCTGCGCCTGGTGCGCCGGAACCTCGACCCGGGACGCGTGCGGGGCGGGGCGCCCGTCGCGCGGAG
>JBJTYK010000232.1:0-2447 GCA_046082745.1 Actinomycetota bacterium
AGAAAAAATAGTTTTGGTTTATACTCAAAATGTCCAAGGCATTATTCATTAGGAAACTGATTGCGTACCTCCTTTTTTACATATAAAACAAAACTAGACTTATGCCGATGCCGTCGAGGCGGCCCCGGAGCCGATCCTCGACCGCGGTGCGCAGGATCGCCGTGCGGAAGATCGCGCTCACCATGTCGCCGGCGCCGGCGATCGCGAGCATCGCGAGGGCCACCCAGAGCGACTCCGTGAGCCCGAAGACGACGATCGCGCCTCCCCATGCGGCGACCGCGACGAGGATCGCCCGCCCCTGACGCCGGGCGTGGCGGGCGCGCCCCGACAGGAGCGTCGCGAGGAACGCCCCGCCGGCGAGCGCCGCGTAGAGGAGCCCGAGGACCTCCGGCCCTCCGCCGAGCCGATCGCGGGCGATCGCCGGGAAGAGCGCGACGGGGAATCCGAACACCATCGCAACGAGGTCGACGAGGAACACCGACTGCACGATGCGGCGGCCGCGCAGGAACCGGAACCCCTCCGCGATCGCCCGCACGCCGAGCTCCGGGCGGTCCTCCGCGGGCGGCGACGGCCGCATCCGCAGCAGCGCGGCGATGACGACGAGGAACGTCGCGGCGTCCACGAGGTACGCACCCGAGGGCGCGATCGCGGCGAGGAGGAAGCCGGCGGCGACCGGCCCGACCATGCCGGCGAACGTGCCGAAGCCCGCGTCGAGCGCCCCGGCCGACGGCAGGAGGTCGAGGTCGAGGAGCCGCGCCGGCCACGTGTCGAGCGTCGGACGGTTGAAGGTGATGAGCCCGGCCGACAGGAACGCGAAGGCGTAGAGCGGCCAGACGAGGGGTTCCGCGAGGAACGCGTTCGCTGCCATGAGGACCGAGAGACCCGCGAGGAGCGCGTGCGTCGCGATCGCGAGGCGCCGTCGCTCGAGGGCGTCGGCGAACGCGCCCCCCACGATCGGGAACACGAAGACCGGGACGAGCTCCACGAGGCCGAGGAGCCCGACCGCGAGCGTCGAGCCCGTGAGCTCGTAGACCTGGAAGGGCACGACGACCGCGACGATCTCGTCGCCGAAGTTCGAGACCGAGCGCCCGAGGAACAGGCGCCGGAAGTCGTCGGAACTGCGCAGCGGCGTCGTGTCGATCGCGTGGCGCCGCAGCCAGGCGAGGGGACCGCGCCCCTGCCCCGCCCGGCTCACGCGGGGACGGCGTCCCGGACGATGCGGACGCACTCCTCGATGCGGTCGCGGTGCGTCCGGTGCGAGAGGATCGCCGCCCGGAGCGTGTAGCGGCCGCCGAGGATCGTGCTCGACAGGAACACGCGCTGCGACGCGTTGATCCGCTCGAGGAACGCCCGGTTCGCCGCGTCGTCGCCGTCGCGCAACCGGAACGGGACGATCGAGAGTTCCGGGGTCCAGGGCAGCTCCAGTTCCGGGATCGTGCGGAGCTCGGCGTCGAGGAAGCGCGCGAGGTCGAGCTTCTCGTCGAGCGCCTCGCGGAACGCCGCGACGCCGTGGAGCCAGAGCGGGAACCACACCCGCAGGCCCCGGAACTCGCGCGAGAGCTCCGCGGAGTACTCGCTGAAGTTCGGGAGTTCCCCCTCCCCGCCGAGGTCCTGGAGGTACGCCGCGGTGCCCGCGTGGTGGGCGTCGCGGAGGCGTTCGCCGTCGCGCACGACGATCGCGCCGGTGCCGTACGGCAGGAACATCCCCTTGTGGGGATCGAGGGTCACGGAGTCCGCGCGCGCGATGCCCGCGAACGCCGCGCGGCCGCGCTCCGTGAGGAGGAAGAAGCCACCGTACGCGGCGTCGACGTGGAACCACGCGCCCTCGGCTGCGCAGAGGTCCGCGATCTCGGGGAGGGGATCGACCGCGCCGGTGTTCGTCGTCCCCGCCGACGCCGAGACGAGGAACGGGCGACGCCCCGCCGCGCGGTCCGCGGCGATCGCGGCCGCGAGGGCGCCGACGTCCATCCGCAGGTCCGGCGTCGTCGCGACGACCCGGAGGTTCGGCGTGGGGATGCCGGCGATCCGCGCGGCCTTCTCGACCGATCGGTGCGCCTGCTCGCTCACGTAGAGCGTGCCGTCGAGGAAGTCCTCCCCGAGCCGCGCGCGTCGCGCGGTGACGACCGCGGCGAGGTTCGCGAGCGAGCCGCCGGTGGTGAGGGTGCCACGGGCCTCCGGCCCGAACCCGACGAGGTCGCAGAGCCACCGCACGACGTTGTCCTCGATCTGCGCGCCGACGGGGGTCTCCCGCCAGAGCGAGACGTACCGGTCGATCGTGAGCGCGAGGAGGTCGGCGACCGAGGAGGCGAACAGGCCGCCGCCGGGGATGTAGGCGAGGAACCCGGGCCCGGCGTTGTCGTTCGCGTAGCGCTGGACGTCGTCGACGAGGGCGAGGAGGTCGCCGAAGTCCCTCCCGAGCTCCGGCGGCGCGCCGCGAGGGCGGGGCG
>JBJTYK010000233.1:0-2885 GCA_046082745.1 Actinomycetota bacterium
CCGCGTGCCCGCGGGGTGCTTCCCCTGCAGGCACGCGGCGCTAGGATGGTGCTCCTTCCCCATGCCGACCATCCGTGCCCTCGCCGCCCGCGAGATCCTCGATTCGCGGGGCAACCCCACGCTCGAGGTCGAGTGCCTGCTCGACGACGGCGCGTTCGGCCGCGCGGCGGTCCCCTCGGGCGCGTCGACCGGTGAGCACGAGGCCGTCGAACTCCGCGACGGCGACGACCGACGCTTCGGCGGCCGCGGGGTGCTGCGCGCCGTCGAGAACGTCGAGCGGCGCATCGCCCCCGAGGTCGTCGGCATCGACGCGCTCGACCAGCGCGAGCTCGACCGCGCGCTCGTGGATCTCGACGGCACGGCGGACCGGTCGGACCTCGGCGCGAACGCGATGCTCGGCGTGTCGCTCGCCGCGGCGCACGCGGCGTCCGCGAGCCTCGGCGTGGACCTCTTCCGCGCGCTCGGCGGACCGAACGCGCACGTGATGCCGGTCCCGATGCTGAACGTCCTGAACGGCGGCGCGCACGCAGACAACGACCTCGACCTACAGGAATGCATGCTCGCGCCGGTCGGCGCGGCATCGTTCTCGGAGGCGCTGCGCTGGGGCGCGGAGATCTACCAGGCGCTGAAGGCGACGCTGCGCGAGCGGAAGCTCTCGACCGGCGTCGGCGACGAGGGCGGGTTCGCGCCGCAGGTCGGCGGTGCCGCGCGCGCGCTCGAACTCCTCGTCGCGGCGATCACGGCGGCGGGCCTCGAGCCGGGTCGCGACGTCGCGCTCGCGCTCGACGCGGCCGCGTCGGAGTTCCTGCGCGACGGCGCGTACCACCTCGAGGGCCGTTCGCTCGACGTCGACGGGATGGTCGGCTACTACCGCGACCTCCTCGACGGCTTCCCGGTCGTCTCGATCGAGGACCCGCTCGGCGAGGACGACTGGGCCGGGTGGGCGACGCTCACCGCGGAACTCGGCGACCGCTGCCAGCTCGTCGGCGACGACCTGTTCGTCACCGACACCGAGCGGCTCGCGCGCGGCGTACGGGAGGGCGTCGCGACGGCGGTGCTCGTGAAGCCGAACCAGATCGGCACGCTCACCGAGACGCTCGACCTCGTCGCGGCCGCGCAGGGCGAGCGCTACGGCGCGATGCTCTCCCACCGTTCCGGCGAGACCGAGGACACGACGATCGCCGACATCGCGGTCGCGACGAACGCCGGCCAGATCAAGACCGGCGCGCCGGCGCGCGGCGAACGCACGGCGAAGTACAACCGCCTGCTCCGCATCGAGGAGGCGCTCGGCGACACCGCGCGCTACGCGGGCGCCGCGGCGCTGCGACGTCGGGCCGCGTCGTGAGCACGCGCGCCGCGCTCTCGCACGACCGCAACCCGCTGCCCCTGCGCACCGCGGGGCTGCTGCTCATGGTCGTGTTCTTCTCGGTCGCGGCCTCCGGGCCGATCCGGGAGATGCTCGGGTTCCACGGCAGGCTCCAGCGCCTCGAGCAGCGCGCGGAACGCATCGAGGCCGAGAACGTGACGCTTCGGGCCGAGATCGAGCGGCTCCGCGACCCGGCCGTGATCGAGCAGCTCGCCCGGGAGTGCCTCGGGATGATCCGCGAGGGGGAGCAGGCGGTCGTCCGGGCGGGGGACCCGGCGGACTGCTGAGGCCTCCGCGGGGCCCGGCCGGGCACGATTGACGGCCCGGAAACCCCGGTGGCATAGTGCCCGCACGGGCGCGGGACCGCGCCCGTCGGCCTCTCCGAGGCCGCCGTTCCGGAAGGAGTCACCATCGCAGACCTCGAGGTCGGGGCCGTCGTCGACGGCACCGTGAGCCGCATCACCCCGTACGGAGCGTTCCTCACCCTCGAGGGCGGCAAGATGGGTCTCGTCCACATCTCCGAGGTGGACCGGAACTACGTGAAGGACGTCCACGAGCACCTCCGCGAGGGCGACGTCGTCCAGGTGAAGGTCATCGCCATCAAGGAGGACGGCAAGATCGACCTGTCGATCAAGGCCCTCCAGGACCCGGCGCCGCCGCGCCAGCGCCGCGGCTCCGACCCCGGCTTCGAGCAGATGCTCAAGAAGTTCATGCGCTCCTCCGAGGAGCGGCAGGTCGACTACAAGCGTTCCCTCGAGCAGCGCCGGAAGTAGCGCCCGGGCGATGCCCGTCGGCCAGCAGACCGCCCGCGACGTCCGCGAGGTCCGCGACCAGCTCGGCAGGGAACCCACGACGGAGTTCGCGGTCGTCGCGCGCTGCATGCCCGACGGCCACCCGCTCGTGATCCGCAACGCCCCGGTGGACGCCGAGGGCAAGCCGTTCCCGACGCGCTACTGGCTCACGTGCCCTGACGCGGTGCGCGCGGTGTCGCGGCTCGAGGCCGACGGCGAGATCGCGCGTTGGAACGCGCGCCTCGAGGCAGACGTCGACCTCGCCGCCCGCGTCGCGGCGTCGCACGCCGCGTACGCGCGGGAGCGCGACGGCGCGGGCGGCGGGGTCGGCGGCACGCGCGTCGGCGTGAAGTGCCTCCACGCGCACTACGCGAACCACCTCGCCGGCGGCGAGGACCCGGTCGGCGCGGCGGTCGCGGCGGCGGTCGAGCCGATCCACGAGGTGCCGTTCGCGTGGCGCTGCGTCGCGGCGATCGACCAGGGGACGAACTCGACGCGGCTCCTCGTCCTCGGGGAGCTCGACCCCGTCCGCGGTCCGATCGAACTCGCGCGCGACATGCGCATCACGCGGCTCGGCGAGGGCGTCGACGCGAACGGACGCCTCGACGCGGCGGCGATCGAGCGCGCGGTCGAGACGATCGCGCGGTTCGCGCGTCGCGCGCGGGCGCTCGGGGCCGTGCGCATCCGCGTCGCCGCGACGAGCGCGGTGCGCGACGCGGCGAACCGCG
>JBJTYK010000234.1:0-2639 GCA_046082745.1 Actinomycetota bacterium
AGGAGGAGCCCGTGCGCGATCCGCGGGCGACGGAACGTGAGGAGGCCCGCGACGAGGCCGAGCGCGGTCGTCGGCAGCGACCAGACGAACCCGAGGACGACGAGCGCGGGCGCCACCGCCCGCACGCTAGCGCAGGCACGGCCACGCGCGGGGGTATCCTCGGCGCGATGACCGAACCGGCGGCGCCCCCGGGCGCCCACCTCGAGGTCCCCCCCGCCGCCCGCGAACTCGGCGAGCGCTTCCGCGCGGCCGGCCACGAGCTCTACCTCGTCGGCGGGATCGTGCGCGACCTCCTCATCGGTCGGCCGATCGACGGCAAGGAGCTCGACCTCGCGACGTCGGCCTCACCGCCGGAGACGACGCGGGTCCTCAAGGCCTGGGGCGAGCACGTCTACCTCGTCGGCGTCGCGTACGGCACGGTGTCGGCGCGCCGCGGCGACACCCACGTCGAGGTGACGACGTTCCGCGAGGAGGTCTACGTCGCGGAGCACCGCAAGCCGACCGTCACGTTCGGCAAGGACCTCACGACCGACCTCTCGCGCCGCGACTTCACGGTGAACGCGATGGCGATCTCCGTGCCCGACGGCGCGTTCGTGGACCCGTTCGGCGGCGTGAAGCACCTCGCCGCGAAGGTCCTCGACACCCCGCTCGAGCCCGACGTCGCGTTCGGCGACGACCCGCTGCGGATGCTCCGCGCGGCGCGCTTCACGGCCTCGCTCGAGGCCGCGCCCGCGCCGCGCGTCGTCGAGGCGCTCGTGCGCATGGCCGACCGCCTCGACATCGTGTCGTCCGAGCGGATCGCCGACGAGCTCGGCAAGCTCCTCCAGACCGCGAAGCCCTCGCTCGGCCTGCGGCTGCTCGTCGAGACGGGCGTCGCCGACCGCTTCCTGCCGGAGCTCCCGGCGCTGCGGCTCGAGCAGGACCCGGTCCACAAGCACAAGGACGTCCTCGAGCACACGTTCGCGGTCGTCGAGAACTGCGACCGGCGCGACGTCGTCCTGCGGCTCGCGGCGCTCCTCCACGACATCGGCAAGCCGAAGACGCGCCAGATCACGCCCGAGGGCGTGCAGTTCCACCACCACGAGGTCGTCGGCGCGCGGATGGCGCGCGAGCGGATGACCGCGCTGCGCTTCCCGAACGCGACGATCGACGCGGTGACGACGCTCGTCGAGCTCCACCTGCGCTTCCACGGCTACGGCGAGGGGTGGACCGACGCCGCCGTGCGCCGCTACGTCCGCGACGCGGGCCCGCTCCTCGACCGGCTGAACCAGCTCACGCGCGCCGACGTCACGACGGGCAACAAGTTCAAGGCCAAGCAGTTCCAGGCGCTCCAGGACGACCTCGAGGAACGCATCGCGCGGCTCGCGGAGCAGGAGTCGCTCGACGCGATGCGCCCGCCGCTCGACGGCCGCGAGGTCATGGAGCACCTCGGCCTGCCGCCGGGACCGATGGTCGGCGAGGCGCTCGACCACCTCATGGACCTGCGGCTCGACGAGGGACTCGTGGACCGCGACGCCGCGATCGCGGCGCTCGACGCGTGGGCTGCCGCGAAGGGGATCGCGTCCGGGGCCTGAGCCCCGCGCGTCAGTCCCCGCCGCCGGCGAGGAGTTCCGCCTCGCGCCGCTTCTGCCGACGGCGGTGCCACACGATGTAGGCGACGAGCAGGACGCCGAGCGCGACGCCGAACCGCGTGAGGTACGGCTCCCACCGCTCGAACGTCGCGCCGATGAAGTAGCCGAGGATCGTATGGCCGACGCCCCAGATCGTCGCGCCCGCGATGTCGTAGACGATGAAGCGTCGCCACGGCAGCTTCGCGGTCCCCGCGAGGATGAACCCGACGCTGCGCAGGATCGGGATGAAGCGTCCGAGGAACACCGTCTTGCCGCCGTGACTCTCGTAGTACCGGTCGGCGTACGCGAGCTTCTCGTGGGAGACCCCGAGCCGCGGACCGATCCGCTCGAGGAGCCCGCGGCCGTACCGGCGCCCGAGGAGGTAGCCGACGTTGTCGCCGAGCACGGCGCACGTCACCGCGACCGCCGAGACGAGCGGCAGCGAGAGCGGGGGCTCCCCGAACCGGGCATAGAATCCGCCCAGGATGACCAACGTCTCGCCGGGGACCACCAGCCCCGCGCCGATCGAGTTCTCGAGGAACGTCGCGAGCCCGACGACGAGGTAGCCCCACGGCGCCGAGAGGTACGGTTCGAGGAAGTGGATGATGCGCTCGAGCATCCCTGAAGCCTACCCGCGCGCACCCCGCCGGACGGCGGCCGCGTGAGGACGATCCGGGAGACCTCCGCCGGCGGCGTCGTGTACCGCCGCGACCCGGCGGGCGAGATCGAGGTCGCGCTCGCGGCGCGTCGCACGCGCAAGGGCGAGCTCGTGTGGGGGCTCGCGAAGGGCGGGCTCGAGGAGGCCGAGGAACGCGCCGACGCCGCGGTGCGCGAGGTGCGCGAGGAGCTCGGGCTCGACGCGGAGATCGAGGCCGACCTCGGCACGATCCGCTACACGTACGTGTGGGAGGAGGTGCGCGTGCGCAAGCGCGTGCACTTCTACCTCATGCGCTGCACCGGCGGCGACGTCACCGAGCACGACGACGAGATGGAGGAGGTCCGCTGGTTCCCGCTGCCGAAGGCGCGGAA
>JBJTYK010000235.1:0-28381 GCA_046082745.1 Actinomycetota bacterium
GGAGATGGGGGGGGGTGTGGGGGGGGAGCGGGGGGTGGGTGGGAGGGGGGGGGCGGGGGGGGGGTGGGGGGGGCGGGGAACTCCAACGCCCCCCGCCCCGGCCGCGAACGCTCGCGGATCGTCTGCGGATCGCCCTGCGGCCCCTGCGTCCGGACCGGTGCCCCGACCCCGCTCACGCGAGCACCTCCCCCATCGCCTGCGCGAGCGCGTCGATCTCGCCGCGCGTGCGTCGCTCGGTGACGGCGACGAGGAGCGCGCGTCCGTCGGCGTCGGGCAGCGGGACGCCCGCCAGGAACCCGCGACCGAGGAGCGCGTCGCGCACCTGCGCCGCGGGTCGCGGCAGCGCGAGTGCGAACTCCTTGAAGAAGGGGGCGTCGGGGTGGAGCAGCGCGACGCCGGGGATCGCGGTGAGCCGCTCCGCCGCGTACGCGGCCTTCGCCGCGCAGGCCTCCCCGAGTTCCGCGAGGCCGCGCGGTCCGAGCCACGCGAGGTGGATCGTCGCGGCGACCGCCATGAGCGTCTGGTTCGTGCACACGTTCGAGGTCGCCTTCTCCCGGCGGATGTGCTGCTCGCGCGCCTGGAGCGTCAGGACGTAGCCGCGACGGCCGTCGAGGTCGAGGGTCTCGCCCACGATGCGCCCGGGCAGGCGCCGCAGGTGCGCCTCGCGCGCCGCGATGATGCCGAGGTACGGGCCGCCGAGGTTCAGGTGGTTGCCGAGCCCCTGCCCCTCCCCCACCGCGATGTCGGCGCCGAGATCGCCGGGCGGCGCGAGCACGCCGAGGGACAGCGGATCGAAGACCTGGATCGTCGTCGCTCCCGCGGCGTGGGCGCGCTCGAAGAGGGCGGAGACGGGCTCGAGGATGCCGAGCGCGTTCGGGTGCTGGACGACGACGGCGGCGACGCGCTCGTCGACGGGCGGCTCCCCGCCACGTCCGCCGACGGCGTCGAAGACCTCCGGGACGTAGCCCGCTCCCCGACCGTACGTGCGGAGCACCTCGAGGTAGCGGCGGTCGACCGTCGAGGAGACGAGCACCCGGTCGCGACCCTCGGTCGCGCGCGCGAGGCTCACGGCCTCGGCGAGCGCGGTCGGGCCGTCGTAGAGCGACGCGTTCGACACGTCGAGGCCGGTGAGCTCGCAGATCATCGACTGGTACTCGAAGAGCGCCTGGAGCACGCCCTGCGAGAGTTCCGGCTGGTACGGCGTGTAGGAGGTCGCGAACTCCGAGCGCCCGGCGAGCGCCCAGACGACCGCCGGGACGTAGTGGTCGTAGGCCCCGCCGCCCGCGAAGCACACGAGGTCGTCGGCGGAGGCGTTGCGGCCCGCGAGGCGCCCGAGGTCGTCGAGGATCTCCTGCTCGGTCACCCCGGCGGGCAGGTCGAGCGGACGCCCGAGCCGGATCGATGCGGGGATCTGGTCGAAGAGCGCGCCGAGCGACGGTCGACCGACCGCCGCGAGCATCTCGGCGACCTCGTCCTCCGTGTGCGGCGCGAAGTCCATCGGTCAGGGAGTCTACCCCGCTCCCCCGAGGGCTCCCGCGCGGATCAGCCGGAGACGTCCGGCAGGCCGTACTTCGAGGCGAGGGAGAGGTAGTCGCGCTGGTAGAAGACCTTGCAGTGGATCCCCGGGTAGCGCTCGCGGAGCCGGCGGACCTTCCGGTTCTTCTTCGTCACGAGCTTCTGGCTGAGGGTCGTGATCTCGATGTAGAGGTCGTGGTCGGGCAGGAAGAAGTCCGGCGTGAACCGCTGGGTGATGTTGCCGTCCGCATCCCACTCGAGGTCGAAGGAGCGGGCCTCGTACTCCCAGGCGACGCCGTAGAAGTCGAGGAGGCGCGCGAACTGCCGCTCGCTCTCGTGGGCGAAGACGGTGCGATCGCTGGGGAGGTCGGGGACCGGGGCCGCGAGCGGCCCGGTCACGCGCCCCCGGAGGCGGTGCCGGTCGACCTGCGTCGGCCCTTCGCGATGGCGCCCTCGAGGTCGCTCCACACCCGATCGACCGCGATGGCGAACACGCCCTGCCCCTTCGCGAGGAGGTCGATGACCGCGTCGGGGGAATCGACCGCGTAGATGCGGTTGCCGTCGGAGACGAGCGTGGCGCCGTGGGCGGGCGTCTTCATCTTCGCGAGCGCCGCGATCGCCTTGCGGACCTGCTGGAGCGACACGCCGGTGTCGAGGAGCTTCTTGATGATGCGCAGCGTGGCGAGGTCCTGGAAGCTGTAGAGGCGCTGGGTGCCCGATCCGTCGGCGTCGCGCACCGAGGGGCGCACGAGTTCCGTGCGCGCCCAGTAGTCGAGCTGACGGTAGGAGATCCCCACGATGCGGATCACCTCGGGGACGCGGAAGCCCTGCTCGGCCATGCTCACAACTCCGTAATTACGAGGGGAGCCGAAGGCTACGCGCGGCCCCGCGGGGTGTCAACGACCGCTAGCTGAAGTCCTCGGGCTCGATCTCCTCGAGGAACTCCCGGAAGCGCTCGACCTCCTCGTTCACCTCGGGGGTCTCCCCCTCCCCCTCCCCGTCGGGCAGGAGGATCGATGCCTCGGAGAGCACCTCGTCGGCCACGAGGATCTTGCAGCCGAGGCGGACGGCGAGGGCGATCGCGTCGCTCGGGCGCGCGGACACCTCGTGCGCGGAGCCGTCGCGGGTCATCCCGATGACGGCATAGAACGTGCCGTCGCGCAGCTCCGTGATCGAGACGTTCGTGACCGCGACGCCGAGCGCCTCGAGGACGTCGCGGAGCAGGTCGTGGGTCATCGGACGCGGGGACGTGACCCCCTGGAGCACCATCGCGATCGCGGCGGCTTCGGGCTGGCCGATCCAGATCGGCAGGTAGCGCGCTCCCCCGGTCTCCCGCAGCAGGACGATGGGCTGGTTCGAGGGGAGTTCGATCCGGACCCCCGCGAGGTTCATCTCGATGAGCATGCTCGCTTCCGATGCTAGGCGGGGGCCTCCTGCCCGGCAACCCGGCCGCCCGACAGGAACGACTCGAGGAGCGACGGGTCGGCTTCGACCGCAGCCTGGTCGTGCACCGCAAGGAGCGACGGGATGTTGCGGTAGCGCTCGGCGAGGTCGAGGCCGTAGCCGACGGCGAAGACGTCGGGGCAGTCGAACCCGACGTAGCGCAACTCGACGGGCACGATGCGCCGCACGGACTTGTCGATGAGCGTGCACACCTCGAGCGAGGCCGGCCGACGGGACCGGAGCACCGCGAGGAGGTACGCGAGGGTGAGCCCGGTGTCGACGATGTCCTCGACGACGATGACGTCCGCGCCACCGATGTCCTCGTCGAGGTCCTTCAGGATCCGCACGCGGCCGTTCGACTCGTCGGCTCCGCCGTAGCGGGAGATCGCCATGAAGTCGACCGACAGCGGGAGCGGCGTGGCCCGCATGAGATCGGCGAGGAAGACCGCGCTCCCCTTCAGCACGGCGACGAGGATCGGCGATCGTCCGGCGTGGTCGGCGGCGATGGTCGCGCCGATCTCGGCGACCCGTCGGCGGACCTCGTCCTCGCCCGCGAGGACGGTCACCGGCTCGCGCATCGCCTCCGCCCTCAGCCGAGGTCGCGATCGAGCGTGCGACGCAGCAGCGCGGAGGCGAGCTTCCGCGACGCCCCGGAGAGGTCGCGCAGCGAATCCGCGGCCCCCCGCTGCGCGTCGGGGTTCCGGCGCCGGACCTGCGGCAGGACGATCGACTCGAAGAAGGACGCCTCGCGCTCCGCGAAGTGTCGGTACATCGCGAGGTGACGCGGCTCGACCCCGTGGCGGAAGAACTCGCGCACGGCCGACAGGACCACCAGGTCCTCGCCGTCGTAGTAGCGCGCGCCCTCGGGGCCGTGCGCACAGACGAGTCCGAAGCCCTCGAGCTCGAGGATGCGCGACGTCTCGACCCCGGTCGCCGCCGAGATCTCCTCGAGCGGCATCTGGAGGCCGACCGGCGGCTCGGCGACGTCGGGCAGGACCGTGGCGGTCGCGGTGGTGCGTTCGGCGGGCTCCTGCCCGTCGGCCGCTGCGGCGGCCTCCCGTTCCTCGTCGCGGAGCCGCTCCTTGATGACGCGCAGCGGCAGGTACTCGTCGCGCTGCAGGCGCAGGATCGCCCGCAGGCGCGCGACGTCGGTGTCGTAGAACTTCCGATAGCCCGAGGGCGTGCGCTCGGGGTCGATGAGGCCCTCGGCCTCGAGGAAGCGGATCTTCGAGATCGTGATGTCGGGGAACTCCGTCTTCACGTGGACGAGGACTTCCCCGATCGAAAGGTAGGCGCGGGTCGGCATCAGGCGTCGGCGACGAACGCGACGAGCCGGTAGCGGCCCACGTGGACCTCGTCGCCGGAGGCGAGCTTCGTGATCTCCACCCGCTCCCGGTTCACGTATGTGCCGTTCAGGCTCCCGAGGTCGTGGACGTAGAAGCCGTCCGGGTGGCGCCGGACCTCGGCGTGCTTGCGCGAGACCGTCACGTCGTCGAGGAAGACGTCGCTCCCGGGGTCACGGCCGAGGGTCGTGACGTCGCGCGCGAGCAGGAAGGTCGAGCCGGCGGCCGCGCCGTTGCGGACGAGGAGGAGCGCCTGGCCGGGGCCGAGGGGCTCGCCGGGGAACGGGAACGCCGCCCCGCTCCCCTCCTGCTCGACGGGGGTGATGCCCGCGGTGTCCTCGCGGAGCTGCTCGCCGCAGTTGCCGCAGAAGCGGTCGGCATCGTCGTTCCGGTGGCCGCAGCGGGTGCAAGGGTTCATCTCACGGGCCTCCCCGGAACCTCTCGTCGAGGTCGAGGGTGGGGCTCGACCTCGGCTCGACCTTACCGCGGCACGGGGCCTCGGGCAACGGCCTAGGCGTCCCCACCGACGAGCGCGCGGTAGGCGGCGGCGTCCATGAGGGAAGACGGATCCTCGCCGGGGGCGAGCTCGAGGACGGCGATCCATCCCTCGCCGTAGGGGTCCCCGTTCACGAGCTCCGGACGGTCCCCGAGCGCGGCGTTCGATTCGACGACCGTGCCGGAGAGCGGGGCGAAGATCTCCGAGACCGACTTCGTGGACTCGACCTCGCCGAGTGGGCGGTCGCGGGTGACCGCGGTCCCCGCCGCCGGGACGTCCACGTAGACGACGTCGCCGAGGCTGTCCTGCGCGTAGTCGGTGATGCCGATCCGGACGCGGCCATCGCCCTCGGTCCGCACCCACTCGTGGTCCTTCGTGTACCGCAGGTCCTCAGGGAACTCCATGCGCCCTCCTCCCGGCCGAGCCGACGCGCGCTCCGCTCGACCCGGACGCTAGCACGGTCACCACGCGCGGCGGAGGTCGCCGAGGTAGAGGACCGCGGCGCCGTAGGACTCCGCGATGCCGACGGCGAAGCAGGTCCACCCGATGACGAGGAAGGCCGGAGCGAACGGGTACCCGAGGGTCCCCCACGACACGGCGCCGATCGAGATCATGAGCGTGAACGTGGCGATCTTCCCCAGGCGGCGGACGTCGATGCGGATGCTCCGCGCGGCGAGCACGATCGCGCCGATGACGAGCATCGCGAGGTCGCGACCGACGACGAGTGCCGCGGCCCAGAGCGGGAAGCCTTCTCGCCCGACGAGGGCGACGAGTCCGAGTCCGATCGCGAGCCGATCGGCGACGGGGTCGAGGATCTTGCCGAGCTCCGAGACCTGTCCGGTCGCACGCGCGACGGCGCCGTCGACCCAGTCGGTGGCGAGGACGACGCCGAACAGGATGAGCCCGATGAACGTCGTGTCGCGGTCGAGGATGAGCAACGCGAAGACCGGGATCATCGCGATGCGGACGGCGGAGATCGCGTTCGGGACCGTGAGCACCTGGCGCCGCCCGAGTTCCATCGCTCCCCCAGCGGGACCGGATGCGGCAGGATGCATCCGGATCGGTCGGGCCGGCGGGATTCGAACCCGCGACCTCCTGACCCCCAGTCAGACGCGCTAACCAAGCTGCGCTACGGCCCGTGGCGGGGAGTCTACCCGCGCGCCGGGCGCCGGCCCCCCTTCGGGCGGAACCGCAGGCGGATCGGCACGCCCTCGAGGTGGAGCGCCTCGCGGATCCGACCCTCGAGGAACCGCTCGTAGGTGGCGCCCGGCGCGCGCCCGCCGAACACCGCGAACGTCGGAGGCGCCGCGGAGACCTGGGAGGCGTAGCGGTAGCGAACCGGGCCGGGACGCTCGTCCTGCGCGCGGAGCAGCACGCGGTTCACGACCGCGGTCGTCGCGCGCGAGCCGTACCGCGCGTTGAGCCCGAGGAGCGCGGGCTCCACGCGCGTGACGCCGCTGCCGGTGCGGGCGGAGGTGCGGAGCACCGCGGCTCCCGCGAAGCGCGCCGCGCCCTGGCGGAGCGCGCCGAACGCGCGCTCCTTCTCCTCGACGAGGTCCCACTTGTTCCCGACGACGAGGAGCGCGCGACCGAACTCGAGGACGCGTGCGGCGATGCGCTTGTCCTCGGTCGTGAAGCCGTCGGTCGCGTCGAGCACGAGCAGCGCGACGTCGGCGCGTTCGATCGCGCGCTCGGCGCGCAGGAAACTGTAGTAGTCGACGCCGCGCGACGTCGAGGTGCGGCGCAGTCCCGCGGTGTCGACGAAGCGCACGGGCCCGCTCGCCCACGCGACGGTGGCGTCGACCGCGTCGCGCGTCGTGCCGGCCTGCTCGAACACGACGGACCGCTCCTCCCCCACCAGTCGGTTGAACAGCGACGACTTCCCGACGTTCGGGCGTCCGACGAGCGCGAACGCGGGCATCGCGTCCTCGTCGCGCGCGGGTTCCTCGGGCGGCAGCAGGTCGAGGATGCGATCGAGGAGATCGCCCGAGCCCCGACCGTGGAGCGCGGAGACCGTCGCGGGCTCGCCGAGGCCAAGGCGCAGGAACGCCTCGACGGCGCGTTCGTCCGCCTCGGTGTCGACCTTGTTCACGACGGCGAGGACGGGCGCGCGGAGTCTGCGCAGGCGCCGGGCGAGCGAGAGGTCCTCCTCGGTCGCCCCGGCTCGGCCGTCGACGAGGAAGAGGACGAGATCGGCCTCTTCGAGGGCGCGCTCCGCCTGTCGGGCGACGAGCTCCTCGATGCCCTTCGCGTGGGCGCGGACCCCGCCGGTGTCGACGAGCCGGAACCGCCGCCCGTTCCACTCCACGTCGCGCTCGACGCGGTCGCGGGTGACGCCGGGTGCCGCGTCGGCGATCGCCTCGCGGCCGCCCACGAGCCGATTCACGAGCGTGGACTTCCCGACGTTCTGCCGGCCGAAGATCGCGACCGAGGCGGTCACCGCGCGCCGCCGATCCGGGCGCGCACGACCTCGAGCGCCCGCGCGAGCGTGCGCTCCGCATCGAGCGCCCCCGTATCGATCGTCACGGCGTCGGCGGCGGGGACGAACGGGTTCACCCGCGCGTCGCGGAGGTCGCGCGTCGCGAGGGCCTCCTCGACGGATGGCGCGTCGCCGCGCTCGCGTCGACGGCGCGCGGCCCGGTCGGCCTCCTCGGCGTCGAGGAAGAGCTTCGCGTCGGCATCGGGGAACACGACCGTCCCGATGTCGCGGCCCTCGACGGCGCCCCCGTCCGCGCCGAGCGCGCGCTGCAGGTCGCGCATCGCCGACCGCACACCGGGGTGTCGGGCGACGTGCGAGACGGCCTCCTCGACCTCCGGGGTGGAGAGTTCCGCGCCGGGTTCGCGTCCGTCGACGCGCAGCGCGGCGGGCGGGCCGCCGCCGAGGTCGAAGCGCATGGGCGCGAGGAGCGCGAGGAGCGCGTCGCCGTCGTCCGGGTCGATCCCCGTCGCGAGCGCGCGCGCGGCGAGGGCCCGGTACATGAGCCCCGTGTTCACGTACGGGATGTCGAGGGAGCGCGCGAGGGAGCGCGCGAGGGTGCTCTTCCCCGAGCCCGCGGGCCCGTCGATGGCGATGATCGGCCGACGCATGCCGTCAGCCTTCCACATCCGCCCCCAGGGAACGGAGCGTCGCGGCGAACCCCGGGAACGAGACGTCCGCGCACTCGGCTCCCTCCACGACGACGTCGCCCCGGGCGGCGAGGCCGGCGACCGCCGCGGCCATCGCGATCCGGTGATCGCCGCGGGGATCCACGAGGCCGCCCGTGAGCCCGCCCCCCGCGACCGCGAGGGCGTCGCCGCGGACCTCGGCCTCGCCGCACGCGGCGACGATGCCCCGCGCGAGCGCCTCGAGGCGGTCCGACTCCTTCACGCGGAGCTCCCCCGCCCCCTCGAAGACCGTCTCGCCGCGCGCGTGGACCGCGAGGGCCGCGAGGGCGGGCACCTCGTCGATGAGGAGCGGCAGTTCGGCGGCCGACACCGTCGTGCCGACGAGCTCGGTCGGCGGGCGCATGGCGAGCGACCCCGAAGGCTCCCCGAGGGAGGTCGCGAGCACCTCGGCGGCGACCGGGACGCCCATCCGCCCGAGGACGTCGAGGAAGGCGGTGCGCGTCGGATTCAGGCCGCACCCCTCGACCGCGAGCGACCCGCCGGTGAGGGCCGCCGCGACGAGCAGGAACGCCGCGGAGGAGACGTCGCCGGGGACGTCCGCCGCGAAGGGAGGCGGGTCGAACGCCTGGACGACGATCCGTCGTCCGTCGATGCGCACCGGGCCGCCGAGTGCGGCGAGCGCCCGCTCGGTGTGATCCCGCGTGGCGGCGGGCTCGAGGACCTCGGTGTCCCCGTCGGCGGCGATCCCCGCGAGGAGGGTCGCGCCCTTCACCTGGGCGCTCGGCACGGTGTGCACGAGCGCCACGCCGCGGAGGCGTGCGCCCTCGACCTCGAGCGGGCCGTGGCCGTCGACGGTCGCGATCCGGGCGCCCATCGCCCGCAGCGGCTCGGCGACCCGTTCCATCGGGCGTCGCAGGAGGCTCGCGTCGCCCGTGAGGGTCGACCGGCCCGGCTGGGCGGCGAGGACGCCGGCGAGCAGACGCAGCGTCGTGCCCGAGTTCCCGCAGTCGAGCACGGACCCTCGACCCTCGATGGCGCGGCGACCCGGGGAGTCGAGCGTCAGGACGGAAGGTCGAGGTCGAGGTCCGTCGGACGTGAAACGGTCACCGTCGAGCGCGGGTGGAAGCGCGACGAGCCAACCGTCCACGGGAGGTCGAAGGTCCGGCAGGCACGAGGCGAGGCACGACGCCGTCGATCGCACGTCGAGCGCCGCCGGCAGGCCGCGGATCTCGCTCCGGCCGCGGGCGATGGCGGCGAGGAGCAGCCAGCGATGGGCGATCGACTTGTCGCCGGGGACGACCGCCGAGCCGGCCACGGTGGATCCCGGGCGGACGCGCAGGCGCATCAGGCGAGGCGGAGCGACGGATGGCCGGCCGCCTCGAGCGCCCCCGTGGCCGCGTCGAGGGCGTCGAGGCCGAGCGTGATGTGGAGGACGCCGCCCCCGCCCTCGGCGGAGTGGACGATCTGGAGGTCCTCGATGTTCACGTCGCGGAGCGTGCCCGTCACTTCGGCGAGGGCGCCGGGGCGGTCCGGGATCGGGACCTGGAGCACGGCGACGCCGGCCCGCACCTTCGGGCGGGCGGCGAGCGCGAGGCGGGCCTCCTTCGCACGGGCGAACGCGGTGCGGACCGCCTCGCGCTCGCCGTCGGCGACGGCGTCCCGCACCTCGGTGAGCGTCACGACGAAGGCGTCGATCGCCGCGACGACCTCGTCGCGGTTGCCGACGAGGATCTCCGCCCACAGGTCCGGGCTGGAGGCCGCGAGGCGGGTGAGGTCGCGGAAGCATCCGGCGGCGAGCACCAGGGAGTCGGGCTCCCCCGCCTCGCGGCCGGCGGCGAGATCCATGAGCGCGGTCGAGGCGACCTGCGGCAGGTGGCTCACCGTCGCGACGAGGCGGTCGTGGCGACCCGCGGGGATGCGCATCGGCGCCGCCCCGAGGCGTCGGATCCACGTCTCGAGGTGCGCGACCGCTGCCTCGGGCGTCGCCTCGTCGGGGGCGACGACCCAGGGGATGCCGTCGAGCACGGCCGCGGAGGCCCACGTCGGCCCCGTGCGTTCCGTCCCGCCCATCGGATGTCCGGGGATGAAGCGCGCGCGGTCGAGCGCATCGGCGACGCGCGCCCGTACCCCCGTCGCGATCGGGTGCTTCACGCTCGCGACGTCGGTCACGATCGCCTCGTCGTTCGCCGCGAGCACGCGAACGACCGCGTCGACGGTCGCACCAACCGGGGTCGCGACGACGACGATCGTGGCGTCGGCGACCGATCCCTCGAGGTCGCCCGTCACCTCGATCCCGGCGCGCTCCGCCGCCATCGCCGCGTGGCCGGGATCGAGGTCCATCCCGCGCACCTCGTCGCCCGCGCGACGCGCCGCGAGCGCGATCGAGGTGCCGATGAGCCCGGTCCCGACGACGGCGACGCGCTCAGGAGAGGTCATCGCGCAGGACCTCGGCGCCTTCGAGGTAGGCGGGCGCGAGGGTCTCCCGCGACGTCTCGGCGTGGGCGAGCAGGCGGACGACCCGCGGCAGCGCGCCCGGGACGTCGATCTCGCTGGCGCACAGGAGCGGAACGCCCCCGAGGCCCATCCGGCGCGCCGCCTCGGCGGGGAACGCCGAACGCAGGTCCGCGGTCGCCGTGAAGACGACGCTCACGAGGTCGCCGGCGGCGAGGTCGTTGCGGTCGAGCACCTCGCGGAGCAGCCGCTCGGTCGCCGCCAGGACCTCGCTCGCCTCGTCGGCGCGCACGCAGATCGCGCCGCGCACCGCCCGGATCCGCCGTTCCACGCGCCCTCCTCCCCCGCTGGGGTGGACAGGCTACCCGCCCCTAGAGGCCGGCGGCGCGGAACAGGTCGGACACCTCGTCGGGCTCGAGTTCCCGGAGCGCGCCCGGCGCGAGCCCGCCGAGTCGGACGGGACCCACCCGCAGGCGCACGAGCCGCACGACCGGCAGGCCCACCGCGTCGAGCATCCGGCGGACCTCCCGCTTGCGGCCCTCGGTGAGGACGAGCCGCACCGCTCCCCGGCTCCCCGACGACGCCACCGCTCGCGCCGAGACCGCGCGCGCGGGCCCGTCCTCGAGGTCGACGCCCCGGCGGAGCCGCGCGAGCTCGCGGTCCCCCGGCACGCCGTCGACCTCCGCGAGGTACTCCTTCTCGACACCGTGCCGCGGGTGCGTGAGCCGGTTCACGAGTTCGCCATCGTTCGTGAGCAGGAGCAGCCCCTCGGTGTCGCGGTCGAGGCGCCCGACCGGCACGACGCGGGCTCCCTCCGGCAGGAACGGCGTGAGGTCGCGTTCCGCGTGCGGGTCCGCGAGCGTCGACGTGACACCCGTCGGTTTGTGGAGCGCGAAGTAGCGGAGCGTCGGGTTCGCGGCGACGCGGTTCCCGTCGACGGTCACGACCTGCTTCGTCGGATCGACGCGGTCGCCGAGCGTCGCGACGCGACCGTCGATCGCGACCCGGCCCGCGCGGATCAGGTCCTCGCACGACCGACGGGAACCGAGGCCGGCGCGCGCGAGGGCGCGCTGGAGGCGCTCGCTCACCCCGCGGCGGGGGCGTCGTCGGAGGAGGGCCCGTCGGCCTCGACCGCGGCCTCGCCGAGGAGCGGCGCGAGGGCCGGGAGGTCCGAGAGCGACCCGAGGCCGAGGCGCTCGAGGAACGATGGCGTCGTGCCGTAGAGGATCGGTCGGCCGGGGACGTCCTCGTTGCCGACCTCCGCGAGGAGCCCGCGATCGGTGAGCGCCCGCAGGACGCCGTCGGAGTTCACGCCACGTATCGCCGCGACCTGGTGGCGGGTGACCGGCTGCTTGTACGCGACGATCGAGAGCGTCTCGAGGGCCGCTTTCGTCAGACGGGCGCTGCGGGAGGACCGGACGTACTCCTCGACGATCTGGGCGACCTCCGGGCTCGTCGAGAGCCGCCAGCCGCCGGCGACCCCGCGCAGGACGATGCCCGCCCCGCGGATGTCGTAGTCGCGGGCGAGTTCCTCGCACAGGTCGTCGACCTCCGTCCGCTCGAGGCCGAGCGCCTGCCCGAGGACGACGGAGGCGATCGGCTCGTCCGAGACGAACAGGAGCGCCTCGAGGGCCGCGCGGAGCACCCGCCGGTCGGTCACGCGGCCTCCCAGCGGACGTCGATCTCGCCGAAGGTCGGCGCCTGCTCGAGCTCGACCTTCCCGTCGCGGTAGAGCTCGAGGAGCGCGAGGAACCGCACGACGATCTCGATCCGGTCCTCGCAGTCGGCGACGAGGTCGCGGAAGCGGGCGTGGCCGACCCGGCCGAGGCGCTCCTCGACGGCCGCGAGCGCCTCGGCCATCGTGTACCGGATCGGCGTCACGTGGGAGAGATCGAGCACCGGCGCGGGTCGGAGCATGGCCGCGGCGAGCGCGGCGAGCTTCCCGGGGTCCACGGAATCCATGACGTCCGGGTAGAGGTGGTCGAACTCCGCCGGCGGGCCGACGTCGCGGGTGAAGCGCATCGACTCGTCCTCGAAGCGTCGCGCGAGCTCGATCGCGACGCGGCGGAACGCCGCGAGCTCGAGGCTTCTGGCGTAGACGAGGTCCGGCGAGACCCCGAGGAGGTCCTCCTCGTCGAGCGTCTCGTGCCGCGGGGTGAGCCGGGCGACCTTGAGTTCGAGGAGGACCGCGCAGATCGCGAGGAACCACGATGCCTCCTCGAGCGACCAACCGTCCACGTCGCGGACGTGCTCGAGGAACCGGTCCGTGACGGTCGCGACGGGGACGTCGCAGACGTCGACCTTCTGGCCGAGGATGAGGTCGGCGAGCACGCGGAAGGGCCCGGTGAAGACCGGCAGTTCGATCGCGAACCCGCTCGTCGCGGGGGCCTCCTCGGTCATCCGAGGCGCATCGCGGACCGCACGGACCGCATGGTCGCCTCCACGACCGGACGGACCCGCTCGTGGCCCTCCGCGAGGGTTCGCTCCACGAGGCCCGCGTCGCCCTCGAGGGCCGCGCGGCGTTCCCGGAACGGGGCGAAGTACGCGTCGACGCGCTCGGCGAGGTTCCCCTTGCACTCGACGCAGCCGAGCTCGCCGGAGCGGCAGCGTTCCTCGGTGAAGGCGAGGATGTCGCCGGAGAACTGCCGATGGAGCGCGAAGACCGGACAGACCTCGGGTCGACCCGGGTCGCCGAGCCGGACCTTCTCGGGGTCGGTGATGAAGGCCCGCACCTTCGTGCGGATCGCGTCGGGCTCGTCGCGGACGTCGATCGTGTTGCCGAGCGACTTCGACATCTTCCGGCCGTCGGCCCCCGGGATCGCCGGAGCGGTGGAGAGCAGCGGCTGCGGTTCGACGAGCGTGTCGCCGTAGTAGCGGTTGAACCGGCGGACGATCTCGCGGGTGAGTTCGAGGTGGTGGACCTGGTCCTCCCCCACCGGGACCTGCTCGCCGCGGACGATCGTGATGTCGACGGCCTGGAGCACCGGGTAGCCGAGGAGCCCGAAGGTCGCGCCCTCGCGTTCGCCGAGGTCGCGCAGACGTTCCTTGAAGGTCGGGACGCGCTCGAGCCAGCCCAGGGGCGTGATCATCCCGAACAGGAGCGCGAGCTCGGCGATCTCCGGGAGGTCGGACTGGCGGTAGAGGGTGGCCCGGCCGGGATCGATGCCCGCCGCGAGGAGGTCGAGGACGAGCGTCCGGACGTGCTCGGCGAGCTCCTCGGTCCGCTCGGCGTGGGTCGTGAGCATGTGCCAGTCGGCGATGAAGTAGAACGCCTCGGACTCGCCCTGCAGGCGGACCATGTTCAGGACGTTGCCGAACCAGTGCCCCACGTGCATGGGGCCGGTCGGCCGGTAGCCGGTCAGCACGCGGGGGGGCGTCACGGGGGCGATGATACCCCGCGCCCGTGCGCGGACCGCCGCCGTCGAGCCGCTCAGGCCGCCGGCGCGGGCTCCCCGAACCAGCCGAGGACGAGGGGCGGCGGCGACGCGGCGTCGCCGATCGCGAAGCACCCGGAGGCCCGCGTCGCCGCCGCCCAGGCCGCCTCCACGTCGCGCGCGTGCACCTCCCCGATCGGCTCCCCCGCCGCCACGTCGTCGCCGATGCGCGCCCGCACGACGAGGCCGACGGCGGGGTCGACCGGGTCGCCCTTGCGGTGGCGTCCGGCCCCGAGGTCGGCGCTCGCGCGGCCGAGTCCCTCGGCGTCGACGGCGACCACGGTGCCCGTCGCGGGCGCCGGGAGCGGGATGCGGACCGGGGCGGCGGGGAGCACCGCTTCCGGGGTGTCGGCGACCGCCGGGTCGCCCCCCTGGGCGGCCACCATCGCGCGGAAGACCCCGAGCGCCTGGCCGCCGTCGAGCGCGGCATCGGCCCGCCGCAGGCCCTCCTCGGCGGAGAGTCCGAGCAGGCGCGCGGCGGCCTCGGCCGCGAACGTGACGGCGAGGGTGCGGAGTCGACCGCGCTCCTCGCCCCGCAGCACCGCCACCGCCTCCGCGACGTCGAGGGCGTTGCCGATCGCGTTTCCGAGCGGCTGGGACATGTCGGTCACCGCGGCCCGCACGACGCGCCCGCGCGCCCGACCGAGGGCCACGCAGGTCTCCGCGAGGCGCACGGCGTCCTCGGGGGTCCGCATGAAGGCCCCGCTCCCCATCTTCACGTCGAGGAGGACGAGGTCGCTGCGGACGGCGAGCTTCTTCGACATGACGCTCGCCGCGATGAGCGGGATCGACGGCACGGTCGCGGTCGCGTCGCGCAGGGCGTAGAGCATCCCGTCGGCCGGCACGAGCCCCGCCGATTGCGCGGCCACGGCGCATCCGATCTCGGCGACCTGGCGTTCGAGCTCGCCCGGCGCGAGATCGGTGCGGAAGCCCGGGATCGACTCGAGCTTGTCGAGCGTTCCGCCCGTGTGGCCGAGTCCGCGACCGGAGAGCTTCGCGACGCCGAGGCCGAGCGCGGCGGCGAGCGGCGCGAAGACGAGCGTCACGCCGTCGCCGACGCCGCCCGTCGAGTGCTTGTCGACGGTCGGCCGACCGACGTCCTCGAGCGAGAGCGTCGTCCCGGAATCGACCATCGCGGCGGTCATCGCCTCGGTCTCCGCGGCGTCGAGACCCCGGATGCAGGCCGCCATGAGGAACGCCGCCGCGAGCTCGTCCGGAATCTCCCCCTGCGCGTAGCCGAGGACGAACCGCCGGAGGTCGGCGGGCGGAACCGGCCGACCGTCGCGCTTCGTCTCGACGACGCGGCGCGGGTCCCAGGCGGTCATCGCCCGAGCGTCTCCGCGAAGCTCGACCCCGCGAGTCCCGCCGCGTCGATCCCGAGCAGGTCGGCGACGGAGCGTCCGATGTCGGAGAGGTCGCGCGTGCCGAGGTCGCGCGCGGGGCCCAGGAGGCCGCCGACGAGGAGCGGCGTGCGTTCGCGGGAATGGTCGGTCGGCGGGGTCGTGGGGTCGCACCCGTGGTCGCCGGTGAGGAGGAAGACGCCGCCGTCGAGCGCCCCGAGGAGTTCCGGGATCCTGCGGTCGAAGCGCTCGACGGCGGCGGCGTAGCCCTCGGGGTCGTTGCGGTGCCCGTACTTGCTGTCGAAGTCGACGAGGTTCGCGAACACGAGCGCCGGTCCGGGCCGCCGGAGGTAGTCGAGCGCGAGGTCGATGCCGTGGTCGTCGGAATCCGAGTACGCGGCCTCGCTCATCCCCCGGTCGGCGAAGATGTCGCGGATCTTCCCGACGCCGTAGACGGCGACGCCCGAGGCCACGGCCCGGTCGCAGAGCGTCTCCGACGGTGGCGGCACGGAGTAGTCGCGACGCTCGGGGCGGCGCCGGAACGCGCCGGGCTCGCCGTCGAACGGACGGGCGATGACCCGGCCGACCGCGTGCTCGCCGACGAGGAGACCGCGCGCGACCCGGCACCACGCGTAGAGCGTGTCGAGGTCGACGACGTCAGTGTGGCACGCGACCTGGAACACGGAGTCGCCGCTCGTGTAGACGATCGGGCGACCCGTGCGCAGGTGCTCGACGCCGAGGTCGGCGATGATCTCCGTCCCCGACGCCGGGACGTTGCCGAGGACCTCCCGACCGATGGCCGCCTCGAACGGTGCGAGGATCTCCGGCGGGAATCCGGCGGGGTAGAGCGGGAACGGGCGGTCGAGGACGATGCCCGCCATCTCCCAGTGGCCGGTGGTCGTGTCCTTGCCGGCCGAGCGTTCGACGCACGCGCCGTGGGCGGTGCCGTCCGCGCCCCGCGGAGGGACGCCCTCGATGTCGGTGAGGTGTCCGAGGCCGAGGTCCGCGAGGTTCGGCGCGTCGATCCCGCCGACCACGCGCGCGGTGTTGCCGAGCGTGTCGGAGCCCTCGTCGCCGTAGGCCGCGGCGTCCGGCGCGCCACCGACGCCGAACGAGTCGCAGACGAGCAGGAGGACCCGGGGGACCCCCGGATTCACCGAGCCTCGCCCTTCGCCTTGCAGCCGATGCACAGGATGGCCCACGGGAGGGCCTCGAGGCGCTCCTCGGAGATGGCCGCGCCGCAGGACTCGCACGTGCCGTACGTGCCGAGCTCGATCTTCCGCAGGGCCCGGCCCACCCACCGGAGGTTCGAGCGCAGGGCGCGCATCACCGAGAGCGCGCGGGCGCGCTCCGCGGTGCTGTGCGCGCTGTCGGCGAAGCCGCGCTCCACGTCGATCGCCGCGTCGTCGGAGTCGGGGTCGCCGCCGAGCGCCTCGATCTCCTTGCGGAGGTTCGCGCGCTGCTCGAGGAGCGCGACCTTCCGTTCCTCGATGTGTCCGCTCATGCCGGTCTCCTCCCCTTCCCCCCTCGGCCCCGCGCCCGCGGGTGCGACGAGTAGTAGACCTCCCGGAGGTGGTCCCTGGTCACCAGCGTATAGACCTGCGTGGTGGCCACGCTCGCGTGTCCGAGGAGCTCCTGCACGACCCGGACGTCGGCCCCGCCCTCGAGGAGGTGGGTCGCGAAGGAGTGCCGGAGCGTGTGGGGGGTGACCCGCCGGTCCGCGAGTCCCGCCCGCTGCACGGCCGCCGCGAGGATGCCCGTGCAGCCCTGTCGGGTGAGCCGCCCGCCCCGCTGGTTCAGGAAGAGCGCTCCGCGGCTGCGCGCGGTCGCGAGGTCCGGCCGCGCCCGCGTGCGGTACGCGCCGATCGCACGGACGGCATGTCGGCCGAGTGGGACCTCGCGTTCCTTCCCACCCTTGCCGAGCACCCGCACGCTCCCCTCCTCGAGATCGACGTCGTCGACGTCGAGGCCGACGAGCTCGGAGACGCGGAGCCCGCCCCCGTAGAGGGTCTCGAGGACCGCCCGATCCCGCAGGCCGACGACGGTCTTCGGGGGCGCCTCGAGGAGCCGCAGCACGTCCTCGACCGGCAGCGGCCGCGGGAGCGAACGCGGCAGTCGCGGGCGCACCACCGCCCGCGAGGGGTCGGCGGTCGCCTCGCCCTCGCGAACGAGGAACCGGTGGAACGAGCGGATCGACGACAGCCCCCGCACGACCGAGGTCGCCCGGTACGGCTTCGCATCGCCGTGGGTCGCGGAGGAGTGGCGGGCGACGAACGCCGTGACGTCGCGGTCGGCGACCTTCGCCCCATCGGCGACGCCACGTTCGGCGAGGAAGACCGCGTAGCGGTCGAGGTCGCGACGGTAGGCGGCGATCGTGTTCGGGGAGAGCCCGCGTTCGACGGTGAGGTGGTCGAGGAAGCGCTGGACCTGGCCCGCGAGGGCGGTCGCCATGCTAGAGCGGAAGGACCGCGGAGAGTTCCGAGAACGACAGACCGTGGGCCTCGGCGACGCCGCGGTTCGTGAGCGCGCCGGCGTGGGCGTTCACACCGGGTCGCAGCGCCGGGTCGCGTCGGAGGGCCTCCTCGAGCCCGCGCCCGGCGATCGCGAGCGCGTACGGGAGGGTCACGTTCGTGAGGGCGTACGTCGAGGTCCGCGGCACCGCCCCCGGCATGTTCCCGACGCAGTAGTGCACGACATCGTGGACGACGTACGTCGGCGCGGAGTGCGTCGTCACGTGCGCGGTCTCGACGCAGCCTCCCTGGTCGATCGAGATGTCGATGATGACCGAGCCCGGCCGCATCGCCCGCACGAGGTCCTCGGTGACGAGGTGCGGCGCGCGCGCGCCGGCGACGAGCACGGCGCCAATCACGAGGTCCGCCTCGGGGACGAGGCGCTCGATCGCGAGCGCGCTGCTCGCGAACGTCTCGATGCGACCGCGCTGGAGCTGGTCGACGGTCCGGAGGCGGTCGATGTTCCGGTCGACGATCGCGACCGAGGCCTCCATGCCGGCGGAGATCCAGGCGGCGTTCATCCCCGCCATCCCGGCGCCGAGCACCACGACCCGCGCGGGCGAGACGCCGGCGGCACCGCCCATGAGGACGCCTCGACCGCCCGCCGGCCGCTCGAGGTTGCGGGCCCCCTCCTGCGGGGCCATCCGCCCGGCGATCTCGCTCATCGGCGCGAGGAGCGGGAGCCTGCCGTCGGCGAGTTCCACCGTCTCGTAGGCGAGGGCGCTCACCCGCCGCTCGAGGAGGAACCGCGTGAGGCCCTCGTCGGCGGCGAGGTGGAGGTACGTGAACAGGAGCTGACCCTCCCGGATGCGTCCGTACTCCTCCGGCTGCGGCTCCTTCACCTTGAGGATGAGGTCCGCCTCCGCGAACACCGCGTCGGCGTCGGGGAGGATGCGGCCGCCCGCGGCGACGAAGGAGCCGTCCGGCAGCGCGGAGCCCTCCCCCGCCCCCGCCTCGACGACGACGTCGTGGCCGGCCCGCGTGAACTCCTGGACGCCCTCGGGCGTCGCGGCCACGCGGAACTCGTTGTCCTTGACCTCCCGCGGGACCCCGACGATCACGGCGTGAACCTCCTCCGGTGACGACCGGGCACAGGCTACCCCTTCGAGCGGACCCGTCAGGCGGAGGCGGCGGACCGCGAAGCCGGCTTCGGGGCCCGGGCGAGGTCGCGCGCCGCCTCGACGAAGCCCCGGAACAGCGGGTGCGGCCGCGTCGGCCGGGATCGCAGTTCGGGGTGGAACTGTCCGGCCATGAAGAACGGGTGCCCCGGCAGCTCGACGATCTCCGCGAGCCGCCCGTCGGGTGACGTGCCGGAGATCACGAGCCCGTGCTGCGTGAGGACCTCGTGGTACGCGGGGTTCACCTCGTAGCGGTGCCGGTGCCGTTCGTAGACGACGCGCTCGTCGTAGAGCGCCGCAGCCCGCGTCCCGGGGACGAGGTGGCAGGGCTGGGCGCCGAGCCGCATCGACCCGCCGAGGTCCGTCACGTCCTTCTGCTCGGGGAGCAGGTCGATCACCGCGTGGGTGGTGGCAGGATCGAACTCCGAGGAGTTCGCGTCCGCGAGGCCAGCGACGTTGCGCGCGAACTCGATCGTTGCGCACTGGAGGCCGAGACACAGGCCGAGGTACGGCACCCCGCGCTCGCGGGCGAACCGCACGGCCTCGAGCTTCCCCTCGATGCCGCGCCAGCCGAAGCCGCCCGGGACGACGATCCCCGCGACGCCGTCGAGCACGGCGGCGGCCGCCTCAGACCCCTCGAGGTCGTCGGAGGAGACCCAGCGGATCCGGACGTCGACGCCGGCGTGGAAGCCGCCGTGGTGGAGCGCCTCGATCACGGAGAGGTAGGCATCGCGGAGGTTCACGTACTTCCCGACGATCGCGACCTCGACGGGTTCGACCGCCGCGCCGATCCGGTCGACGAGCGCGGTCCACTCCGAGAGGTCCGGCTCCGCGTCGATGCGGAGCGTCCGGGCGAGTTCGGCGTCGAGGCCCTCGCGGTGGAGCACGAGCGGGATCTGGTAGATCGAGGGCGCGTCCATCGCCGAGACGACCCCGGAGATCGGGACGTCGCAGAGCAGCGAGATCTTCTCCTTGAGGTGCCGACCGATCGGCCGATCCGACCGCGCGACGATCACGTCGGGCTGGATGCCGAGCGCGCGGAGCTCCTTCACGGAGTGCTGCGTCGGCTTCGTCTTCAGCTCGCCCGACGGGCCGATGAACGGCATGAGCGAGACGTGGACGAAGGCGCAGCGGTCGCGGCCGACCTCGTTCCGCAGCTGGCGGATCGCCTCGAGGAACGGGAGCGACTCGATGTCGCCGACGGTCCCACCGATCTCGACGATGACGAGGTCGGCCGCCTCGGCCTCGGCGTAGCGGCGGACACGCTCCTTGATCTCGTCGGTGATGTGCGGGATCACCTGGACGGTCTTGCCGAGGTAGTCGACGCGGCGCTCCTTCGCGCTGACCGCGGAGTAGACAGCACCGGTCGTGAGGTTCGCCCCCAGGTGGAGGTTCTCGTCGATGAAGCGCTCGTAGTGTCCGAGGTCGAGGTCGGTCTCGGCGCCGTCGTCGAGGACGAAGACCTCGCCGTGCTCGAAGGGGTTCATCGTCCCCGGGTCGACGTTGACGTAGGGATCGAGCTTCTGGAGGGCGACGCGCAGGCCCCGCGCCTTGAAGAGACGGCCGAGCGAGGCGGTGGTGATCCCCTTGCCGAGTCCGGAGGCGACCCCGCCGGTGACGAAGATGAATCGTGGTTGCGTCTGCACCTCGGGGGCGCACTCTAGCAGAGCGCCCCGCGCGGACCGCGGAGCGGTTCCGGTTCAGTCGCTCGCGCGGCTACCGGGCGGCGACGCGTCGGGGCGCCGGCCGAGCAGATCGAGCGCTCGGAGGGCCGGGACGGACTCGATGATCGCCGACAGGCTCCGGGCCTCCGCGAGCAGGTTCAGCCCGAACACCCCCGTGGCCGCGAGGGCGAGCCACGGATCGCCGAGGTGCGGCAGGGCTCCGAGCGCGGCGGCGTAGCCGAGGAGGTTCGCTCCCCCGTCGCCGAGCATCGCCCGTTCCCGGAGATCGAGCGCGAGCGCGGGGAGGGCGGCGATCGCGATGCCCGCGAGCGCGGGCTGGTCGCTCGCCCCTCCGAGGAGGGCCCCCGCGAGGAGGACCGGGAGGAGCACCTTCAGCGCCCTGCCGGGCCGCACGTCGAGCGCGTTCGCGAGGTTCGCCCCGCCGGCGAGGAGGACGACGGCGGCCAGCAGGCGCGGGAGCGCGTGCCCGGGGACGACCGAGGCGGCGACCACCGCCGAGGCCGTGATGACGGTCGCCTTCAGGACCCCGGTCGTGAGGCGTCCGGCCGCGAGGGCGCGGAGGTGCGCCCGGAGCCCCCGCGGCCCGGGCGGCGCGAGGTCGTCGACGACGCCGACCGCGAGGACGACCGCGGAGGTCGCCGCGGTCGCCCAGCCCGCCGCGGTGATCCCGGGGCCGATGGCGACCGCGGCGACCGAGAGCGCGCCACCTCCCGCGAGGAGGAACCCGAGGGTGCGCGGCAGGTCGACGCCGCGGTAGTTCCGAACGATGAGCGACGGCGGGAGCCTCATCTCGGCCGCCGCCGGGCGAGCCGCGACGCAGCCGCTCGAAGGATGTGGAGCCCCTGACGCCCGCGGTGGAGGAACCCGGCCGGGGTGCGTCCGGTGGCGCGGTGGGACACCGCGACGTCGACCTCCCGGACGTCGAGACCCGCGCGGGCGGCGTCGATGCCCATCGCCGTCTCCACGCCGAAGCCGTCGGCGAACGGCTCGAGGGCCCGGAGGGCATCCGCGGTGAGGAGCCGTTGTCCCGACAGCGGTGCGCGCATCGCCGGGCCGCCGGCGAGCCGGATGGCCGCCGCGGCGAACCGGCGCACGAGACCGAACCCACCCGGGGCGGCCGCGATCGGCACGCCGACGACGACATCCGCGTCGCCGGCGTCGAGTGCCCCCGCGAGGTCGGCGAGCGCCGAGGCGGAGTCGCCCAGGTCCCCATCGGCGAGGAGGTAGCGCTCGGCGACGCGGGCGGCGGCGACGCCCGCGCGGAGCGCGGCGCCCTTGCCTCCGGGGCCCTCGCGGCGGACGACCGTCGCACCGGCGGCCGCCGCGAGCGCTCCCGTCGCGTCGAGCGAGCCGTCGTCCGCGACGATGACCCGCTCCACCCATGGGATCGACCGCAGCGCGGCGACCGTCGCGGCGATGCGTTCCGCTTCGTCGCGCGCGGCGACGATCGCGATGGCGGGGACGCTCACGCCAGGGGCGGGAGCCCGGCCCCGTCACCGCCGTACGCACCGCCCTCGCCCGTGTCGAGCAGGGACCGCAAGCCGAGCACGAGCGCCGTCGCCCCGCTCGGGGAATCCGCCGCGGCGACCGTCACGGCGGACCGG
This sequence comes from Actinomycetota bacterium, assembly GCA_046082745.1. GTDB lineage: Bacteria > Actinomycetota > UBA4738 > UBA4738 > HRBIN12 > JBJTIF01. The sequence continues at coordinate 22,045 of JBJTYK010000235.1, forward strand.
TCGGTCACCCCGTCGAGCCAGACTGCATCCTCCGGCGAGGACCCGGCGCACGCCGCGAGGCGCGCGCCGTTCGCGAGCAGCGCATCCAGGAGCCGGGAGGCGACCTCGCTCGTCAGCGGGAGCTGCGCATCGTCGCTTCCCCCGAGGACCACCACGGCGAGTTCTCCGGCGACCTGGAGCCGGACCTCCTCGTCGAGCGAGCCGTCGCGCGCGGCGATGAGGCCCGCCGACACGAGCCGCGCGAGGACGTCGTCGCCGGCCGCGACCGGCGCGACCGCCGCCGCGAACCGCTCGCCGAGCGCCGCGGCCGTCGCGGCGACCGGGTCTTCCGGGGCGGTGATCGCCAGGGCCGCATCGCGCGCCTCGGCGGCGGAGCCCTCGACGGCGACGAGGTCCGGCTGGAGGGCGACCGTGAGCAGGATCCGCGCGCCGGCGTCCTCGAGCGCCTCGAGGACGGAGGACTCGAGGGCCGCGGGGAGCCCCTCCTGGGTGACGACGACGACCCGTGTCCCGATGAGGCGTCCGGGGACGAGGTAGCCGTAGGCGTCCGCGGCGAAGGCGTCGAGCGCGGCGGTCCGCGCGTCCGCGGCCTCGACCTCGGCGCGGAGCTCGTCGATGCGCGCGAGCTGCACGTCGGTCCGTCCGCGGAGCTGGTCCACGAGCGCCGGCTGTCCGAACGAGCTCCCGGCGAGGAGCCCCAGCGCGAGTGCGAGGAAGACCGCGACGATCGTGACCAGGTGGTAGCGGAGGGAGATCACGTGGCCTCCCCGATGCGGAAGAGCAGCTGCCGGAGGTCGTCGACGAGCTGGAGCGCCCAGAGGCGCAGCGCCGGCGAGACCACGACGACCGCGACCATGGCGACGACCGCCGCGCCGACGAGCAGGAGGGCGTCGCTTCGACGGATGCGCGGGCCGTAGATCCGCGACACGCCCTTCGCGTCCATGAGGATCTCGCCGACCCGCAGGCGCACGAGGAACGTGCTCGCCATACCGCCCCGACCCTTGTCGAGGAACTCGCGGAGGTTCCCGTGGGTGCCGACGGCGACGATGGCGTCCGCGCCCTTCTCGTGGGCGAGCAGGAACGCGACGTCCTCGCTCGTCCCCGTCGCGGCGACGACGGCGTGGGGTACCCCGAGCGCCTCGAGCCGTTGCCGTCCGGGGGCCCGTCCGTCCTCGTAGGCGTGCAGGACGAGCTCGGTCGGCGTCCGATCCCGGAGGGCGAGGCGCAGCGCGCCGTCGGACACGCTGTCCATGTCACCGATCACGATGTCCGGACGGTAGCCCGCTTCGAGGAGCGCGTCGGCGCCACCGTCGACGCCGATGAGGACGGGCCGCGCGTCGCGGATGTAGGGCCGAAGCGTCGCGAGGTCCTCCTTGTAGGAGTAGCCGCGGACGACGACGAGCACCGGACGCCCCTGGAGGTCGTGGGCGAGCGTCGGCAGTCCCGATCCGCCGAAGAGGAGGTCGCGTTCGCGTTCGAGGAATCGGAGCGTGTTCTCCGCGAACCCCCGGAAGCCCTCTTCGAGTCGCTCGCCCGCAGCAGCCATCGCCGCGCGCACGGTCTCGGGGGTCTGCCGGGTGCCCACGGCGACGACGCGGTCGCCGACGACGACCCGGTCGCCGTGCACCTCGACCGCGCTGCCCTCGGCGACCTTCCGCAGCAGGAGCGGACCGACAGCGTCGACGAGGGGGATCCCGGCCCCGACGAGGATCTCCGGGCCGAGGTTCGGGTAGCGGCCGGTGATCGAGGGCGATGCGTTCACGACCGCGCCCACCCCGGCGTCGCGGAGTGCCTCCGCCGAGACGCGGTCGAGGTCCTCGTGGTCGATGAAGGCGACGTCGCCGGGCGACAGGCGCGCGACGAGGCGCTTCGTCCGGGGGTCCACCCTCGCGACCGCCGCAGCGGTGCGTCCCCGGCGGGCGGTCCCCCTCGTGCGGGTGGCGACCACGGCGATCCTCCTCCGGCCCGGGCGGGCACGGGGCCGCAAGGGTAGCGCAGCGCCTCGGAGAGCCGGCGGGCCTCAGCCCCCCGCCTTCGCCCGCCCGGCCTCCGCGAGGAGTTCCTCGGCGTGCGTCGCGGCCGCGTCGCTGCCGGGGAGACCCGACAGCATCCGGGTGAGCTCCGCGACGCGGCCGCGATCGTCGCGGACCTCGACGCGGGCCGTGCCACCGCCCTTCTCGACGCGGATGTGGCGGTCGGCGAAGGACGCGATCTGCGGCAGGTGCGTGACGACGAGCACCTGCCGCGACGCCGCGAGCCGCGCCAGGCGACGGCCCACCGCGACGCCGGCGCGCCCGCCGATCCCGGCGTCGACCTCGTCGAAGACGAGGGTGGGGACGTCGTCGAGATCGATGAGGACGCTCCGGAGCGCGAGCATCGTGCGCGAGAGCTCGCCGCCGGACGCGACCTTCGCGAGCGGCAGCAGCGGTTGGTTCTCGCCACCGGAGAACCGGATCTCCGGTCGTTCGGCGCCGCCGGAACCGACCTCGGCGAGCGCGACGAGCGCGACCTCGACGCGGGCGTCGGGCATCCCGAGCTCGCGGAGCTCTGCCTGCACGGCGGCCGCGAGCGGACCCGCGGCGCTCGCGCGGCCGGCCGACACCACACCCGAGAGGTCCTCGACCCGACGTTCGAGCGTCGCGATGCGGGTTTCGAGTTCGCCCGCGCGTTCCTCGGACCCCTCGAGCTCGTCGAGGCGCGTGCGCGCCGACGCGAGGGAGGCGACCGCCTCGTCCTCGGTCCCGCCGTACTTCCGCAGCAGGCCCTGGAGCGCGCCGATGCGGGCGCGCACCTCCTCGAGACGCGTGGGGTCGAGGGAGACGGATTCGCGGTAGCGACGCAGATCGCGACCGAGATCGACGGCGAGGTCGGTGAGCTCGCGCGCGCGGCCGGCGAGGTCGGTCGCGTCGGCGTCGATCGCGGCGATCGCCTCGCTGGCGACGGCCGCGCGCGCGAGCGCCTCCGCAGCCGCGCCGTCGTCGGCGATCGCCTCCTCGGCCTCGGCGGCACGCTCGAGCAGGCGCTCGGCGTGGTCGAGCCGCGCCGCCTCGGCGCCGAGTTCGGCGAGTTCGCCCACACGCGGCGAAGCCTCCTCGAGCTCGCGCACCTGGAAGGCGACGAGGTCGCGCTCGCGCTCGCGTTCGGCGGCGCGGGTGCGGAGATCCGCGAGCGCATCCCGAGCCGCCCGCAGGTCCCCCACGGAGGCGCCGAGGTCCGCGAGCGCGCGGAGGTGATCGGCACCCGCGTAGCGATCGACGAAGGCCACCTGCGCCGCGGGCGACAGGAGGCGGATCCCCTCGTGCTGGCCGTGGACCTCCACGAGGTCGGTCCCGAGTTCGGCGAGCGTCGAGACCGGCACGATCTGGCCGCCGACGCGGGCGCCTCCCTTGCCGTCCGCGCCGATCTGTCGCGCGAGCACGAGCGCGCCGTCCTCGGACCACCCGGCGTCGTCCGACGCGGCGGTCGCGTCGAAGAGCGCCTGGACGCGGGCGAACTTCGCGCCCGACCGCACCAGGGAGGTCGAACCACGGCTGCCGAGGGCGAGCGCCAGCCCGACGGTCACCATCGTCTTGCCGGTGCCCGTCTCGCCCGTGAGGACGTTCAGGCCCGGATGGAACTCGAGCGCGAGCTCGTCGACGACGCCGAGCCCGCCGATGTGGAGCTCGCGGAGCACGCCCGAATCCTAGTCCCGGGGGGCGACAGGGTCCCCCGGCAGGCCGAACTTCTCGCGGATCCGGGCCGGGAAGGTCGGGGAGTCGGCGCCGCGCGCGAGGAGGGCCGGGCGCTCGGCACGGGCGATCCGGACGGAGCTCCCCACCGGCAGTTCGAGGCTCGGGCGACCGTCCGCCGAGAGCAGGCCCGGCTCCTCCCCCACGACCTCGAGCCGAACCGTGGCGTCCGCGGGGACGACGAGCGAGCGATCGAACACCATGTGCGGTGCGACGGCGGTGACGACGAGGCAGGGCACGTCCGGCGAGACGATCGGCCCGCCGGCGGCGAACGAGTACGCCGTCGAGCCGGTCGGCGTGGCGACGATGACCCCGTCGCCCGAGAAGGTCGTCACGTAGGCGTCGCCGACGAGGAGCGCGAGCCGCACGATCCGGTGCCGCGTGCGCTTCTCGACGATCACCTCGTTCAGCGCCCACTGCGGCTCGGTCCAGCTCGCGCCCTCCGGGACGCCGACCACCGCCAGTCGTTCCTCGGAGGACAGGTCCCCGGCGAGCGCCCGGCCGAGGAGTTCGGTCGCGCGATCGGGATCGGTGTCGGTGAGGAACCCGAGCCGGCCGACCTTCACGCCGAGCACCGGACAGGACCCCCGCGACGCGAGGTGCGCGGCCCGCAGGAAGGTCCCGTCCCCGCCCACCGCGACGACGAGGTCGAGGCCGTCGACGAACGTGCGTGCGCGGGCGGCATCGGTCGTGTCCGCGCCGTCGAAGGACCGGGTCGTCGCACCGCGCTCCTCGAGCCAGCCACGGAGGCGCGCCGCCGCGGATGCCGCGGACTCGCGTTCGGGGTGGACGAAGAACCCGACGGCCGTCACGCGGCGCCGCCGATCCGCAGGGCGTCGTCGATCGCGGCCTCGATCGGGAGGTCGCGCACGCTCGCGCCGCACCGTGCATGGATGAGGAACTCGACGTTGCCCGCCGGCCCGGGGAGCGGGGAGACCATGACGTCCTGCGCGGGGGCGCCGTGCGCACCGCACGCCTGCGCGACGGCCCGCACGGCGCTCCGCCACGCATCGGGGTCCCGGACGACGCCGCCGCGCCCCACCGCCTCCGGTGCGCACTCGAACTGCGGTTTCACGAGCAGGACGAGGTCCGCCTCAGGAGCCGCGACGGCGACGAGCGCCGGCACCACCTCGGCGAGGGCGATGAAGGAGAGGTCGGCGACGACGATCGACGGCGTGAACGGGAGCGCACCCGGCGCGAGCGTCCTCGCGTTCGTGCGGTCGAGCACCGTGACCCGGGGGTCGGTGCGCAGCGCCCACGCGAGCTGGCCGTAGCCGACGTCGAGCGCGCAGACGCGTCGCGCGCCGCGGCGGAGCAGGACGTCGGTGAACCCGCCGGTCGACGCCCCCGCGTCGAGGCAGTCGCGCTCCGCGGGGTCCACGGGGAAGCGCCCGAGGGCCGCATCGAGCTTCTCCCCTCCCCGGGACGCGAAGCGGCGGCCGGGGGTCGCGACGCGGATCGGTTCGGAGTCGGCGACGAGACGGGAGACCTTGTCCGCGGGTCGGCCCGCGACCGTGACGAGGCCCGCCTCGACGACCGCCCGGGCCTCCTCGGGCCCCGCGACGATGCCCCGGCGCACGAGCTCGGCGTCGAGGGGACGCCTCGTCATCGGACCCTGCCTGCCCGCACGCCCATGGGTTCCTCCCGGGCAGAGGATAGCCCCCGCCCCGCGCGCGGCGGTAGCGTTGCCCCGTGCCCCGACCCCGCATCCGACCGTGATCCCGCTCCGGGACGCGAACCCGACGCGTCGCACCCCGTGGATCACCTACCTCCTCATCGCCGCGAACGTCGCGATCTTCTTCCTGTGGCAGCCGCTCACGGGAAGCGACGTCGAGCAGCAGGGCTTCTTCCTCTGTGAGGCGCAGATCCCCTGGGAGGTGACGAACGGGGCGAACCTCGCCGAGGGTGGGCCGCAGGCGCGGCTCGCGATCTCGGAGACCTACGGAGCCGGGACGGGCGGTCCGGTGCAGCGCTACCTGGCTGCTCGCTGTCCGGGGAAGTCGCCCTACCTCGCGCTCCTCGTGTCGATGTTCCTCCACGGGAGCCTGCTCCACATCGGCGGGAACATGCTCTACCTCTGGATCTTCGGCAACAACGTCGAGGATCGCCTCGGACGGGCGTCGTTCCTCGTGTTCTACCTGCTCGGCGGTCTCGCCGCCTCCGCGCTCCAGATGTCCTTCGATCCCGGTTCGACCCTCCCGAGCCTCGGGGCATCGGGCGCGATCGGGGCGGTGCTCGGCGCCTACCTCGTCCTGTTCCCGGGGGCGCGGGTGACCACCCTCGTGATGTTCATCGTCATCACCGTGCAGCAGCTCCCGGCCGTGCTCGTCCTCGGCATCTGGTTCGTCCTGCAGTTCTTCAGCGGCGTGGGCCAGATCGGTCAGACGGCGACCGGCGGGGTGGCCTACTGGGCGCACGTCGGCGGCTTCGCGTTCGGCGCGCTCGCCGCGCTGCTGTTCTACCGGGGACGCCGCGGCGCGAGCCCGATCGGCGTCCCGCCCCGCCCGGACCTCATCTGCGTGACCCCTGCGCGGCGTCCGTCGCGCCGGAGGCCCGCCACGTCGTCGCGCACGAACGTCTGTCGCGGCTCTGAAGCGTCGGCCCCACCG
>JBJTYK010000236.1:0-16407 GCA_046082745.1 Actinomycetota bacterium
GGAGGGAGGGGGGAGGGGGGGGGGCCTCTGGGGACCGACGCCGCCGTTCCCTGTTCACCCTGCCCCCCCGAGCGCCGCCGCCACCGGGCGTCGGCCGGAGAACTTCAGCCGGAGGATCGCCGAGCGCACCGCGCCCTCGTACGCGTGCGGGGCGACGACGCGGTCGAGGCCGGGCGGACACCGCGCGCAGTCGGCCGGCGAGGCGGGATCGGGCAGCCCGCACCGTCGGCAGGCCGGCCCCGCGATCGGGACGACGGTCTCGGCGCACGCCCCGCAGAACGGCCACCGACCGTTGCCGCACGCGACGCAGGCGGGCGGGAAGATCGCGTCGAGCGCGGCGCGGAACACCGGCGGACGCTAGCGCGCGGTGCCGACGTGACGGCGCTCAGCCGAGCGACACGTCGAGCGCTGCACTCGCGCCGTCGGCGCGGAGCTCGAGCCGGAACGCGCGGTGTTCCTTCAGGAGCGGGTACGTGACGACCCGGCCCTTCCCCGCATCGTCGGCCTCGACCTCGAGGACCGGGAGCGGCTCCCCGTCGGCCTCGGCGACCGCGGTGGGTCGGATCGGCGGGTCGGCGACGAACGCGATCTTCACGGAGTCCCCGGCGCAGTCGAGCTGGTCGACGCGGACGGTGCTCCCACCGAGCGCGATCGCGCCGCCGACGGCGACCGCGCCGCGGCGGACCGCGCCGCGCGGCCAGGCGATCGCGAAGCGCTTCCCGCCGTCGAACTCGGCGTCGATGCCGTCGACGGCGACCGCGCAGCGGAACGCGTACCAGCCCGGGTCGAGGTCGGCGAGACCGACCTCGAAGGGCACGAACACGTCACGGCGCGGCGCCACGTGGACGACCTGCGCCGCGACCGGGACGCGCTTGCCCGCGAGGTCGTCGCCGGCGACCGGCGCGACGCGGACGTCGTGGAACGCGACCTGGTGCGGGTTCGGGTCCTCCCCGCGCAGGATGAGCGCGCCCTTCAGGGACGTCGGCAGCCGGTCGAACCGCGCCCGGACGGAGATCGCGCCGCGGGGGTCGAGAGCCTCGCTCACGCGGCCGGGCTCACGTCCCCTCGTTCCAGGAGCGCAGGTAGGCCTCCTGCTCCGGGGTGAGGACGTCGATCTCGACCGCCATCGCCTGGAGCTTCAGCCGGGCGACCTCGCGGTCGATGTCGGCGGGGACCGGGTAGACCCCGGCGTCGAGCGTCCCCCGGCGGCCGACGACCCACTCGACGGCGAGCGCCTGGTTCGCGAACGACATGTCCATGACGGCGGCCGGATGGCCCTCCGCCGCGGCGAGGTTCACGATGCGCCCCTCGCCGAGCAGGTGGATCCGACGGCCGTCGGCGAACGTGAACTCCTCGACGTGCTCGCGCAGGCGCCGGACGCCGCGGGTCGCGAGCGCCCGCAGGGCGGGCTTGTCGATCTCGACGTCGAAGTGGCCGGAGTTCGCGAGGACCGCGCCGTCCTTCATGTGCTCCATGTGCTCGCGGCGCAGGACCCCCTTGTCGCCGGTCACGGTGACGAAGATGTCGCCGACCCGCGAGGCCTCCCACAGCGGCATCACCCGGTAGCCCTCCATCACGGCCTCGAGGGCCGCGAGCGGATCGACCTCGGTCACGATGACCTGCGCGCCGAGCCCGCGGGCCCGCGAGGCGACGCCGCGGCCGCACATCCCGTAGCCGCACACGACGACGACCCGACCGGCGAGGAGGAAGTTCGTCGCGCGCATGATCGCGTCCATCGTCGACTGACCGGTGCCGAAGCGGTTGTCGAACAGGTGCTTCGTGTTGGCGTCGTTCACCGAGACGATCGGGTACCGGAGCGCGCCGTCGGCCGCCATCGCCCGCAGGCGGATCACGCCGGTGGTGGTCTCCTCGGTCCCGCCGATGATCTCCGGGATCTGGTCGACGCGGTCCTGGTGGAGCGTGCTCACCATGTCGGCGCCGTCGTCCATCGTGACGTGCGGACGCGTGTCGAGGACCGCATTGATGTGGCGGAAGAACGTCGCGGTATCCTCGCCCTTGATCGCGTACGTCGGGATGCCCTCGGCCGTGAGCGCCGCCGCCACGTCGTCCTGCGTCGAGAGCGGGTTCGAGGCGCACAGGGTGACGTCGGCGCCGCCCGCCGCGAGCGTGTGCATGAGGTTCGCGGTCTCGGTCGTCACGTGGAGGCACGCGGCGATCCGCACGCCGTCGAGCGGCCGCTCCTTCTCGAAGCGCTCCTTCACGAGCCGCAGGACCTGCATCTCGGCGCCCGCCCAGGCGATGCGCTCGCGTCCCTGCCCGGCGAGACCCGGTTCCTTCACGTCACCGTCCACGGTGCCCCCTTCTCGACCACGTCCCCGATGACCCCGCCGATGGCCCTCGCCATCGCGTCGGAGTTCCGAACCACGTCCTCGTGCCGGACCTCCACCCCCACCGCGTTCGTGACCGCGAAGAGCCCGACCACGCGCATCCCGAGCGCCCGGGCCGGCACGGCCTCCGGCACGACCGACATCCCCACGACCGACGCACCGATCGTCCGGAGGAAGGCGATCTCCGCCGGGGTCTCGTACGCCGGTCCCGACATCGCCGCGTAGACGCCGCGCGCGACCGGGATCCCCCGCGCCCGCGCGGCCCCCTCGGCGAGGTCGGCCAGCGCCACATCGTACGCGCCCACCATGTCGACGAAGGGCGGCGAGCCGTCCGGGTGGCGCCAGCCCCGCAGCGGCCCCTCCCCGAGCAGGTTCAGGTGGTCGGACCCGACGACGAGGTGACCGGGGCCGAGGCCCTCGGCGATGCCGCCGACGGCGGCCGTGAGGATCACGGCACCGGCGCCGAGGAGCCGGGCCAGGCGCACCGGGAGCGCGCAGGTGTCGAGCGGGTGCCCCTCGTAGCGGTGGATGCGTCCGAGGAACACCGCGACCGGGACCCCGCCGAGCCGGCCGAGGACGAGCCGGCCCGCGTGGCCGGGGACGCCGGGCGGCGGGAAGCCGGGCAGGTCCGCGAACGAGAACGCGACCTCCTCCTCGACGGCCGCGGCGGCCGGAGCGAGGCCCGAGCCGAGGACGATCGCGACCTCCGGGCGGAACGCCGTGCGCTCGCGGACCGCCTCCGCCGCCGCGTCGGCGAGCCCGTCCGCCGGCGCGGGGAGCCCGGTCGTCATCGGAGCCGATCCTTGAGCGCCGTGATGACGTCGACCGGCGTCGGGTCGATGCCGTGGAGGAGCGCGGCGTAGGTCGAGGCGTGGTCGCCGAGCGTGACGAGCGACAGGAGGCGCGCGAGCGGCGAGCGTCCGGTGGCCCAGCACTCCTCGACGATCGCGCCGGCCGCGCGCGCGGCGTCCGCGGTGAACGCGAAGCGCGTCGGCAGATCCGCGCGCTCGTCCTCCGCGCGGAGCGCGACGACGGCGAAGCGGCGGCCGCGATCCTCGTGCCATCCGACGATCTCGTTGTGGTCGAGCTCCGACATCTCCGAGGAGAACGCCGGCGACTTCGCGTTCTCGTTCCACTGCGTCCGCCAGCGGTACGCGGCGACGCCGGTGATGCCGTCGCTCCCCCAGAAGACCGGGACCCGCTCCCCGACCGCCTCGGCGATGCGCTTCGCGGGGTTCACGGAGGTCGGCACGGCCGGTGCGCAGGTGGCGGCGACGGCCTCGACGATGCCCGCGGCCTCCTCGACCTCGTCGGCGACGTCGGGGAACGCGCCGGTCGAGACGAGGAGCCCGAGGAGGCCCCCCGCGAGGTGTCCGAGCGCGGCGCGGGGCTGCATGCCGCCCGGAACGCCCGCCCGGGGCAGCGACAGGTCGGCGGCGCGCGTCGCGATCCGTCCGCCCGCGGTGACGACGGCGACGCGGCAGCCGCGCGCGAGCGCGGCCTCGAAGGCGCCGTTCGTCTCGGCGGTCTCACCCGAGTACGACGATGCGACGACGAGGGTGTCCTTCGTGACCCAGGCCGGGACGTCCGCGCCGCGGGTCACCGCGACCGGCATCGGGAAGCGTCCCGCACCGATCGACCGGGCGACGTCGCCGGAGACCGCGGAGCCGCCCATCCCGCAGACGAGGACGGCGTCGTGGCGAGCGGGCCGCGCGCCGGCCGCGAGGCCGGCGCGGAACCCGGCCCGCAGATCCGCGGCGAGGCCCGCGACCGCGACGAGCATCCCCGAGGGGTCGCCGCCGCGGAGGAGGGCCTCGTCGTCGAGGACCGTCACTTCTTCCCCCCGGGACGGATCGCCTCGTCCACGAGCATGACCGGGATCCCGTCGCGGATCGGGTAGCGGTAGCCGCAGGTGCGGCAGACGAGCTCCTGCTCCGCCTCGCGGAGATCGAGGTCCCCGCGGTCGTTCGGACAGACGAGCACCTCGAGCAGTCTCGGGTCGAGCGTCACGCGGGACCTCCTCCGTCGGCCCGGATGATGGCGAGCAGGTCCCGCGTCTTCTCGGCGAGGAGGGCCGGGGTCCTCGCCTCGACGTTCAGCCGCAGGAGCGGTTCGGTGTTCGAGGGTCGCACGTTGCACCACCAATCGTCGAACTCGACGGTCAGCCCGTCGAGCCGGTCCTGGCGGCCCGCCGCGAGCGCGGCGGCGACGCGTTCCGTCGCTCGCGCCTGATCCGGGACCCGCGAGTTGATCTCCCCGGAGGCGACGTAGCGACGGTACGGGGCGAGCACCTCGGAGAGCGGGGCGTCGGTGCGCGAGCGCTCGGCGAGGACGATGACCGCCGCGATGAGGCCGGAGTCGGCGCGGAAGTTGTCGCGGAAGTAGTAGTGGCCGGAGTGCTCGCCCCCGAAGACGGCGTCGGTCTCGGCCATCACCTGCTTGATGAAGGAATGCCCGACGCGCGTGCGCACCGCCCGGCCACCGGATTCCCGGATGACCTCGGGGACGGTCCACGAGGTGATGACGTTGTGGACGATCGCCGCACCCGGATGTGCGGCGAGCATCGAGCGCGCGACGAGCGCGGTGATCTCGGACCCGCTCACGCCCGCGGCGCGTTCGTCGACGACGAACACGCGATCCGCGTCGCCGTCGAACGCGAGCCCGAGGTCGGCGCCGTGTTCGAGCACCGCGCGCTTGAGGTCCTCCTGATTGGCCGGGTCGATCGGATCGGCGGGGTGATTCGGGAACGACCCGTCGAGCTCCGGGTAGAGGTGGACGAGGCGGATCGGCAATCGCGCGGCGACGGCGGGGAGCACGAGACCGCCCATGCCGTTCGCGGTGTCCGCGACGACGGTGAGCGGGCGGATCGCGCCGACGTCGACGAAGGAGAGCACGTGGTCGACGTACGCGCCGAGGAGGTCGACGCGCTCGGCGGTGCCCGGGCGCACGGCCCGTGGGGCCGCGTCCGACGCCGCGAGGTCGCGCACCGCGGCGAGCCCCGTGTCCTGCCCCACGGGCCGCGCCCCCGCGAGGCAGAACTTCATCCCGTTCCACTGCTTCGGGTTGTGGCTCGCGGTGAGCATCACGCCGGGCACGTCGAGGTGTCCGGAGGCGAAGTACAGGAGGTCGGTCGAGGCGAGCCCGACGTCGGCGACGTCGGCGCCGGCGGAGGCGATGCCGTCGATGAGGGCGGCAGCGAGCTCGGGCGAGGAGAGCCGGCAGTCGCGTCCGACCGCGATCCTCGGCGCGCCGCTCCACGTCGCGAAGGCCGCGCCGATCCTGCGGGCGACGTCGGCGTCGAGGTCGTCGGGCACGACGCCGCGCACGTCGTAGGCCTTGAAGATGCCGGTCGGGAACGCGTCACCCACGGTGCGGGCATCCTAGCCCGCGGACCTCGTGCGGGACCGGCCTAGACGGCGGGCGCGACGCTCGAGCCGTACTGCGGCGGGACGACCGGACGTCGCTCATCCCGCAGCCGCCATCCGACCGGGGCCGTGAGCCGCGACGCGTGGGGGTCGCAGAGTTCGAGGAGCCGGCGGTCGGACTCCGCGCGGAGCGGGGTGACGAGGACCTCCTTCGGCCCGTAGCGGAGCGCGACCGTTGCGGCCGCGACGCCCTCGCAGCGTGGCTTCTGACAGGAACGCATGCGGCGATGCTAGGGGACCCGTACCCGGATGCAAGCACCCCGTCAGGCGACGATGAAGACCGGCACCCCGATCGCGACGAGCTCGTAGAGATCCTCGGAGTCGGCGATGAGCATCCGCACGCACCCGTGCGACGCGAACGAGCCGATCGACGAGGCGTTGTAGGTCCCGTGGATCCGGATGCCCGGGGCGTTCAGGTAGATCGCGCGCGTGCCGAGCGGGTTGCCCGGTCCGGGTGGGATCGAGGGCGGGTAGTCCTTGCCCCATCCGTCCGGCGCGGGGTTCACCCACGTCGGGTTCTCCGCCTTGCCCGTCACCTCGAACGCGCCGAGCGGCGTCGGGAACCCCGGCGCCCCGGTCGCGACCCGGTAGGTCCGCAGGACCTCCGCGCCGTCGTAGAGGACGAGCGTGTTCTCCGAGATGTCGACGACGATCGTACGGCCGAACGAGGCGCCGTCCTCGGCGGGCGGCGTCGTGTCGATCGGCAGCGCGACGCTCGTGGCACCGGAGGCGAGCGCGCGCCCGAGCGCTTCGACGGCGGGCGCGCGTCGGACGCGGATGCCCTCCGCCGGAGGTCGGACGACGATATCGCCGTCGAGGTACTCGACCGTCGCATCGACGGGACGCGCGTTCACCTTCCCGGCGACATCGTCGACGAACGCGCGCACGACGTCGGGGTCGTACGAGGACCCGACGGTGATCTCGGCGTCGACGGCCTCGCCCCGCACCCGCAGGAGCAGCCGTTCGACGGGGCCCATGCGCCGGCCGACGTCGAAGGCCTCGTCGATCGCGGAGCGGACCGATTCGATGCGACCGAGGCTCCCGGCGATCGCGGTCCACCGGGCGTCGCCGACCGTGACGGTGATCTGCTCCATCCCGCGCGACCGGACGCCGTCGGCGACGACGCGCGTGGCCTCCGCCCGCGTGAGTCCGCCGACCGCGATCCCCTCGACCCGGACGCCGGGGAGGATCCGCGCGGATGCGACGGCGTCCCAGGCGAGCACTCCGCCGACGGCGACCACCACGAGGAGCCCGGCGATGCCGAGGGCGATGCGCTGCGGTCTCGCTGCGTGACGGCTCATGGGAGGACGTTTCGCGTGGGCCTTCATGGTACCGATGCCTCGCCTATCCCGGAAGGAACGCCTCGAGGAACGCCGCCGGGACGGGGACCCCGAGGGCGGTCGCGTAGGCGGCCCGTCCGTCCTTGCCGAGGGACGACGAGGCGCCGGCCGGGACGACCGTCCCGCCCGTCGCGAGCACGAGGATGGCGACGTCCGCGTTCGCCTCGGCGAACGCGGACGGTGCGGCGACGGCGGACTGCGCCGGCACGACGAGCGTGACCGGCTGCGCCCCGGGGCGCAGCGGCCGCAGGACGACGGTCGCAGCCGTCTCCCCCGGATTCGCGACGACGATCCCCGGATGGTACGGACCGCCCGCGACGCTCGGCAGGACGACCCACGCCGGACCGGGCAGCGCCCCGACGGTCGACGCGGGGTCCTCCCCGCGACCGAAGGCGCGGCGGGCGGCGGGAGCCCCGGGGGCGGTCGGGACGATCGCCGACGCGGGGGCGGTCGCGACGGGGAAGGCGCGCGCCGCGCCGCCCGGCAGCTGCGCGTCCGCGAGGAGACCGACGGGCTGTGGCTCCCCCTGTCCGAGCAGGGTCGCGGCGAGCGCGGGCGTCCCCGAACCGGGGACCATGAGGACGAGTTCGCTGCCGCCGCGGTCGTCGCCGCCGGGCAGGACGACGCCGGGCGACGGCATCCCCGGGTAGCCGAGCACGGCCCGCAGCCCCGTCGTCCCCGTGACACCGACCATCGCGGCGGCGACGCGTCCGACCGCGACCTCGAGCACCGTCGCGACGGTGGCTTCGCCGAGCACGGTCCGGCCGAGCTTCACGGCGATGCTCGAGCGACCCTCGAGGAACACGTTCGTGATCGCGTCGGTGCGGACCGGAGCGCGGCCCGGCGTGAGGAGCGTGAGCGAGAACACCGCGTCCGCCTCGAACGGGTTCATGACGACGATCTCGTCGTCCTCCTCGTCGACCGTCGAGGCATCCGGCAGGTACCAGGTGTCTGCCGTCCCGGCGGCGCAGGGCTCCGCGGCGACGCCGCGCTGATCGCCCGCCGCGCGCGTCACCCACCCGGCCGCGATCCATCCGCCGAAGTACTCGACCATCGAGGACGTGGCCCGCGTCTCCGCATCGATCGGGACCGCGATCGATCCGCCCGCGGGGACGGTGCGCTCCTCGCTCGCGGCGCGACCCTCCTCGTCGAAGGTCGAGATGCGCGCGCGCACCTCCGACGCACCGGGGTTCGCGAGATGGAGGGACGTCCGCCACTCCTCGCCACCGCCGTGCGGGCAGAGCCAGACGCCGGTCGCGATCGCATCGGCGACCTCCGGCTCGCCGGGGAGCCTCGGGGCGACCGGGGGGACGACGTTGGCGACGAGGACACCGACCGCGACGAGGACGAGCGCGAGGAGGATCTGGAAGCGGGCGTTCACGCGCTCACCGGCCTGCGCGTCGCCCACACCGCGCCGATCCACAGCGCGAGGAGCAGGAGGACCTCGATGCGGCGGAACCAGGAGCCCGCGTGGTCCACGACGACGGGACCGGGCGGCGCCTCGAGGACGACCGCCCACCCGAACGCGGTCGCGCCCTCCCCCGCCGGACCGCGCCACCCGCCGCCGTCCTGGACGGCGAGGTACGCGGTCCCGCCGAGCGTCTCGCCCGACCACCGCGCCGTCCCGGACGCCACGAGCTCGCGGCGCTCGATGAGCGGCATCGCCGCCACCGGCCCGAGGCGGTCGCCCTCGCGCGCCGCGAGTCCGAGCGCGGGACCGACCGCGACCGACGCGACGGGCAGGGCGCGCGCGTTCCGGAAGATCTCGAGTCCGCCCGCGGGCACCGGATCGATGTCGGCCTGCAGCGCGAGCCGCTCGACGACCGCGGCCGGGAGGTCATCCTCCGCCGCGACGATGAAGCGCACGGCGAGCGGCGCGAGGAGCGCTCCGCCGTGTTCGCTGCGACCGGAGAGGAGTTCGGCGAGCACCCGGCGCAGGTAGTCGTACCCCGGTCCGCGGACGCCGCGGCCGAGGTCGAGGGCGCTCGTGCCGTTCCGTCCCGTGATCGCCCAGCGGACGGCGACGCCGCCGCTCGTGAGGACACCCTGCGGGTCCCCGCCGGGCGACGGGAACGGGTCCGCGCTCGGCGCGCCGAGCCACAGGATCCGGAAGTCGCCCGACTCGCTCGCGACGAGCGGCCACGCCGCGGGGAGCCGGTCGCGACCGATCCCCCATTCCCCGACGAGCACCTGCAGCCCCTGCGCCCCGAGCCCGAGGACGAGGACGATCCCGAGGAAGCCCGCGGTCACCTGGCGCAGACCGAACCCGCGCTCCGCGACGTAGCCCGCGATCGAGGTGAGTCCCTCCGCGACGAGGGCGGAGGCGGCGAACGCCGCGACGACGAGGTAGACGGGCGCGTTCGCGATCGGCTCGGGCAGGTACCGCGCGGCGGAGAGCCACCCGAGGACGCCCCCGACGAGCATCGTCGCGAGCGAGCGCGACGCGCGCTCCCGCTCGTCGGGGCGGACGAGCGCGAAGCACAGGACCGCCGCGACCGGGAGGAAGTACGCGGACCACCCCGTCCCGGGGCCGTCGCCGATCGCGAAGCGGAGGATGCGACCGGGGTCGGTCGTCCCGACGAGCGACCCGAGGGTCGAGTTCGGCGCGAGGACGGCGCCGGCGACGACGGGGAAGGCGAGGAGGGCTGCGGCGGCGAGCGCCGTCGCGAGCGAGCGGAGCGTCGCGCCCGCTCGCCGCCGCAGCCCGACGTGGACGAGCAGCACGAGCGCGAGGGCGAGGACGGTCGCCGGCAGGAAGGCGGTCGCGACCGCGAGGGTCATCCCGAGCCCCACGGCGATGCGGCGATCGACGTCGACCGCTGCCGCCATCGTCTCGAGCCGGTCCCAGACGAGCGGCAGGACCGCGGCGAGGACGAGCAGCGGCAGGCGTCCGTCGGACAGCGACCACAGGAGTGCGCCCGACGTGACGTAGCAGGCCGCGCCGAGGACCCCCGCCCCCGCGCCGATGCCCTGCCGCCGCATCCCGCGGTACGCGAGGATCGCCGCGATCGGCAGGAGCCCGACGAGCAGCAGCCGCTGCGCGGCGAACGGACGACCGAAGGAGAGCCACGAGAGCGCGGCGAGCGGCGCGAGCGCCGGGCTCGCGGCGTCGCCGCCACCGAGGAGCGTCGTGCGGACGGGGGCGAGGAACTCCGACAGGAAGGTGGAGGCGCGCGCGGGGAACGCGGCGAGCGATCCCCCGGTGAGGAGCGCGGTCTCGCGCAGCGTCCGCATGCCGATCCAGGTCGAGACGATGCCGACGACCGCGGCGATGAGGACCGGGCGACCGACGAGCACCGAGAGAGCTCGCTCGCGGATGCCCGCGCGCGGCCCCGCCTCCTCCCCCGCTTCCAGCGGATCCTCGAGGAACTCCTCCGCCCGCTCGAACCACCGCTGGAACTGGAAGGGCGACGTCACGAACCGCAGGACCGCGGCGTCGCGGACGCGGCGCGCCCGCTGGGCCCGGCGCCGGCGACGCAGCGTCCCCGGGAGGTTCCGGAGGTTCCAGCCGATCGCCGTCGAGAGGTCGAGGGCGTCGGCGAAGCGCCGGGCGAGGGCGAGGTAGGCGAGCCGACCCGCGGACGTGACGAGGAACAGCGGCAGCATGAGGGCGAGCTGGAGCGCCCCGAGGTCCTTCAGCATCGTCGCGAGCGCCGAGCGCTCGGCGTAGTACCGCGCGCCGCGCCGGGACCGCTGGCGGCGCTCCCCCCGCCCGGGCGGCGCGTGGTGGCGCGCGAGGGCGAGCGGGGTCATCAGCACCCGGTAGCCGGCGAGGCGGGCGCGCCAGCAGAAGTCGATGTCCTCGTGGTGGCCCTCGAGCCGTTCGTCGAACGGGTCGAGTCGGGCCCAGGCGTCGCGGGAGAGGAGCACCGCGCAGGAGGAGACCGCGAGGACCTCGAGGATGCGGTCGAACTGCCCCTGGTCGCGCTCGTCCTCCTGGAGCGTCACGTAGCGGTGACCGAACCCGTCGGCCGACGAGCCGACCTCGCGGAGGATGCGGGGGTCGTCCCAGTCCACGATCTTCGGACCGACGACCCCGACGCGCTCGACCGCCCCGAGCTCCGCGGCCTCGACGAGTCGCGCGACCGCGTCGGGCGCGAGGGCGACGTCGTCGTGGAGGAGCAGGACGTAGTCGGCGGCCTCCGCGGCGGGGAGGGCGCGGAGGACCCGCATCGCACCGGCCATCCCCTCGTCGCGCCCGTCCTCGAGGACCCGCGACGGTCCGAGCGCCCGCTCGAGGAGTCCCCGCGGTCCGTCCATCCGTCCGTTGTGGATCGCGAGCACACCGAGCCGGGGGTGCGTCTGGCTCGCGAGCGCTCGGAGGCAGTCCCCGAGGTCGGCGAGGCCGTCGCGGACCACGACGGCCGCGAGCACGCTCGGCGTCCGCGTCGGATCGGGGGCGAGTGGTGCTTCGGAAGAGGTGATGGCCATGGGGGGTGGCGAGTCGCGCGAGCCTAGCACGCGGCCTCAGCGGGGAAACGGAAGGGGAGCGCCCGTGGGCGCTCCCCTCACGCTGGTACCTGGGGAAAGGAAGGCGTTAGGCCTTCTTGGCAGCACGCCGCTTGCGGCGGCGCGTCGTCTTCTTCGCGGCCGACTTCTTGGCCGTGCGGCGCTTCGCCGGCTTCTTGGCGGCCGACTTACGCTTCGCCGAAGACCTCTTCTTGGCGGGAGACATGGGTCACCCCCTTCCTTTCAACTCAGGACGCCATACGCTTCAGGCGTCGCCGTTCCCGTTCGCTCATCCCTCCCCACACCCCGTACCGCTCGTCGCGGCGAAGGGCGTAGTTCAGGCACTCGATGCGGACGGGACACTCCGAGCAGATGCGCTTGGCCTCCCGCGACGATCCGCCCTTCTCGGGGAAGAAGACCTCCGGATCGTGCTCTCGGCACCGCGCCTGCTCCTGCCATGGGATGTAGTGATGCAAGGAACGCTCCCCCCGGAATCACATCGCTGTGATTCTGGTCGACTCCCCCGTCGTTTGACAAGGGGTCGGGGGAAGAAATCCAGGCTCGATCCGTGCTCACGGGGACCATCGTCCCGAGCGTTCGAGGGTGATGCAAGGAGTTCCGGGGAGAAAATGCTCAATCAAGCAGATTGACCATAACGGTCAATCTACCTGACGTCGAACGGCGCGCGACGGTCATTCCCACAACACTTCCGCCACATCCGGGAGCGAGGCGTTGTGGAAAACCCCGACGACGTCACCGCGCGGAGTCGGTTCGCCGTACGTCGTCGTGCGTTGCCTCGGCGTCCGACCGATCGCGCGGATCGCGTCCTCGAGCTCCGCGGCGTCCTTGCGGATCCCCCAGGTCGCCCCCGCCATCCGGCTGATCGTCTCCTCCATGAGGGTCCCGCCGAGGTCGTTCGCGCCGCCGCGCAGGACGACCTGGCTCGCCTCCAGCCCGAGCTTCACCCAGGACACCTGGACGTTGCGCACGACGCCGTCGAGGAGGATCCGGCCGACCGCGTGCATCCGACGGGTGTCGTCGAACGACGGGCCGGGACGCGCCCGGCCCGCGAGGTAGATCGGGGCGTTGCGGTGGACGAACGGGAGCGGGACGAACTCCGTGAACCCGCCCGTGTCGCGCCCGATCCGGGCGAGGCGTCGCAGGTGGGCGACCCAGTGCGGCGGGGCGTCGACGTGCCCGTACATGATCGTCGAGGACGACGGGATGCCGAGCCCGTGGGCGGTGCGGACGATCTCCTCCCAGGTGTCGGCGGGGAGCTTCCCCTTCGTGAGGAGCCACCGCACGTCGTCGTCGAGGATCTCCGCGGCGGTCCCCGGCATCGAACCGAGTCCCCGGTTGCGGCACTCCTCGAGGAACTCCCGGAAGGAGATGCCGAGGCGCGTCGCGCCGTTCAGGACCTCCATCGGGCTGAAGGCGTGGAGGTGCATCCCGGGGACCCGGGCGGAGATGGCGTCGAGGAGGTCCAGGTAGAACGAGCCCGGCAGGTCGGGGTGGATGCCGCCCTGGATGCAGACCTCGGTCGCGCCCGCGCGCCAGGCCTCCTCCGCCCGGTCCGCGACCTCGGCGAGGGTGAGGGTGAAGGACTCCGGGTCGACCTCCCGTTGGGCGAACGCGCAGAACCGACACCCGACGTAGCAGACGTTCGTGAAGTTGATGTTGCGGTTCACGACGTAGGTGACCGCCTCACCCACCGCGTCGCGCCGGAGGTCGTCGGCGACCGCGCAGAGGGTCTCGAGGTCGGCGCCCTCGGCCGTGAACAGGGTGAGCGCCTCGTCATCCGTGAGCGGGTGGCGGGCGGTCGCCTTCCCGAGGGCGGTCCGAACGAGCGGGGCGAGGCGCTCGGGCTGCCGGTCCCGGCGCCAGGCGGCCGTCACGGGGTCGTCCTCGGCCACGAACGCGCCGTAGACGGCGTCGGCGTCGTCGCGGAGCCCGGCGCCGTCGGCCTTCGCGAACACGAGGTCGATCGCCCGGGGCTTCCAGACGACCTCGGGGTCCTGCCAGGCGATGGGCTCGGGTCGGCGGGTGCCGGCGAGGCCGTCCGTCCCGCGGAGCGCCTCGACCGGCGCGCGCATCCGACCGGCGAGGTACGGATCGGGGCGCAGCGCGTACGCGGGGTAGACCGTGAGCCGCTCGCGCAGGACGAGGCCCCGCTCCGCGGTCCGCGCCGCGAGCGCCTCGATCGCCGGCCACGGCCGCTCCGGGTTCACGTGGTCCGGCGTGACCGGCGAGACGCCGCCCCAGTCGTTGATCCCGGCGTCGAGGAGCCGGAGCTGGCTCGCGGGATCCGAGAGGTTCGGCGGCGCCTGCACGGAGACCTGCGGCGGCAGGAGCACCCGGGCCGCGGCGACGGCCGCGAGGTAGGTCTCCTCGTCGGGCTCCGGGGCGGCGCGCATCGCGGTCCGCGGCTTCGCCCGGAAGTTCTGGACGATGACCTCCTGGACGTGGCCGTAGCGCAGGGCGAGCGAGCGGATCGCGAGGAGCGACTCGGCGCGCTCGCGGGCCGTCTCGCCGATGCCGACGAGGATGCCGGTCGTGAAGGGGACGGCGAGACGGCCCGCGTCCTCGATCGTCCGCAGCCGCACCGCGGGAACCTTGTCCGGGGACCCGTGGTGCGGGCCGCCCGGCTCGGAGAGCCGGTCCGAACTCGTCTCGAGCATGAGGCCCATCGACGCGCTCACCTGCTTCAGGCGCGCGAGGTCCTCCCACGACAGCACTCCCGGGTTCAGGTGCGGCAGGAGCCCGGTGCGTTCGATCACGGCGATCGCGGCGGCGCGGACGTAGTCGAGCGTCGAGCGGTAGCCCCGCTCCGCGAGCCAGTCGGCAGCCTCCGGGTAGCGGTCCTCCGGCCGGTCGCCCAGGGTGAAGAGCGCCTCCCGGCATCCCGCGACGCGCCCCGCCTCCGCGATCGCGACGACCTCGTCGAGCGAGAGGTAGGGCGAGCCGATGCGCGCCGGGGGCTTCGCGAACGTGCAGTAGTGGCAGCGGTCCCGACAGAGCATCGTGAGCGGGACGAAGACCTTCCGGGAGTACGTGACGGTGCGGCCCCACCCGAGCTCGCGGATGCGCGCGGCGATCCCCATGAGCCGCTCGAGGTCCCGGCCCCGGACCGACAGGAGCACCTCGGCCTCGTCGACCGAGAGGGCCTTGCCGGCGTCCGCCCTCGCGAGCGCCCGCCGCGCGAGGGGGTCGGCCTCGGGCATCGTGGCGGAGCCTACTACGCTTGCCCGCCGTGGACGTCGTCTCCCTCGCGGGCGGGATCGGTGCGGGCAAGTTCCTGCGCGGGCTTCGCCGCGTCGTCGGCGACGAACACCTCACGGTCATCGGCAACACCGGCGACGACCTCGTCGTCCACGGGCTCCACGTGTCGCCGGACCTCGATTCCGTCCTCTACTGGCTCTCCGGGACGGGCGACCGTTCCCGCGGCTGGGGCCGCGGCGACGAGACGTTCCGGACCGTCGAGGAACTGCGTCGCCTCGATCCCGACGCGGCGTGGTTCACGCTCGGCGACCTCGACCTCGCGACGCACCTGTTCCGCACCGGCCGTCTCCGAGCCGGGACCCCGCTCTCGCGGGCGACCGCCGACCTCGTCGCCGCGTTCGGGCTCACGGTCCGGCTCCTGCCGATGAGCGACGACCGCGTCGAGACGCGGATCCTCGTCGGCGCGGGAGACGACGAGGAGGAGGACCTCCACCTCCAGGAGTACTGGGTGCGCCGCGGCGGCCGCGACCCGGTGCGCTCGGTGCGCTTCGACGGGGCCGCCGCGGCGCGCCCCGCGCCGGGCGTCCTCGAGGCGATCGCCGCCGCCGACGTCGTCGTCATCGGACCGTCGAACCCGGTCGTGTCGATCGGGCCGATCCTCGCGGTGCCGGGGATCCGCGAGGCGGTCGCCGCGCATCGGCCGACCGTCGTCGGCGTCTCCGGGATCGTGAACGACGCGCCCCTCGGCGGGATGGCGGACCGGATGCTCCCCGCGGTCGGCCGCGAGGTGACCGCCGCCGGCGCCGCGGCGTGCTACGAGGGCCTGCTCGGCGGGTGGCTCCTCGACGACGCCGACGCCGTCCTCGTCCCGCGCATCGAGGCGACCGGCGTGCGCGTCGCGACGGCCGACACGCTCATGACCGACGACGACGCGGCCGAGCGGGTCGCGCGCGCGGTCCTGGGGCTCCTGTCGTGACGCTCGAGGTCCGCCCGATCGAGGGACTCCCCGAGGTCGCGCCCGGCGACGACCTCGCGGCGCTCCTCGCGGCGCAGCTCGACGGGGCACGCGACGGGGACGTCGTGGCCGTCACCCAGAAGATCGTGTCGAAGGCCGAGGGGCGCGTCGTCCCCGAGGGCGACCTCGGCCGGGCCGGGTGGGTCGCCCGGGAGACCACGCGGGTCGTCGCCCGCCGCGGGGACCTCGTGATCGCCGAGACCCGGCACGGCCTCGTCTGCGCGAACGCCGGCGTCGACGCGTCGAACGTCGCCCCCGGGTTCCTCACGCTCCTGCCCGAGGATCCGGACGCGAGCGCCGAACGCATCCGCGACGGGCTCCGGCGGGCGCTCGGCGTCGACCTCGGCGTCGTCGTCACCGACACGTTCGGACGGGCGTGGCGCGACGGCGTCGTGAACGTCGCGATCGGCTGCGCGGGGCTCCCCGCCCTCGTCGACCTCCGCGGGACCCCCGACCACGCCGGCCGCGAACTCGAGGCGACCGTCGTGGCGCTCGCCGACGAGGTCGCCGCGGCGAGCGGGCTCGTCATGGGGAAGGCGGCGCGGGTGCCGGCCGGGGTCCTCGGCGGCCTCGCCTCGACGGACGCGCCGCCGGCACCCGCGCGCGCGCTC
>JBJTYK010000237.1:0-2355 GCA_046082745.1 Actinomycetota bacterium
GAGGGCGCGGACGAACCGGTCGCGGTCCTCGCGGAACTGCCCGGTCCGGACCTCGACCCCCGAGGCGACCTCGTCGATCGTCACGAAGAAGGCCATCTGGCCCTCCTTCAGCGCGTCGAGGATCTCGCCGTTGCGCCGAGCCACCTTGAAGATCGTCGTCCCGTCCGTCACGAGGGGCACCTCGGCGAGGTGGCGGTCGAGGCCGGCCCGGCGGTTCAGGTAGTCCCAGGCGCGGCGGACCCGCTGGAGCGACATCCCGCCGTCGAGGAGCGACTTCACGACGCGGAGCGCGACGAGGTCACGGAAGGAGTAGAGGCGCGGGACGCCGGGACGCCCGCCGGTCCGCTGGACGCTTGGCGGCACGAGGTCGATCTGGTCCCAGTAGCGGAGTTGTCGGGGCGTGCAGCCGGTCAGCCGCGTCGCCTGGTGAGCCGTGAAGCCTTCCATCGACCGGTTCGTCCTCCGAGTTCGATCGCCGCAGAAGCGGCTCCGCCCGGGGGAAGGCTCCGCATTTGTACCCGCTCGCGCGGCATCGCCGCAACACCCGAGGTCGTGACGGGAGTCGGGAGGTTGTGCTAGGCGCCGGTCGCGCGGTCGTCGTCGCCGCGGCGCGCGAGGCGCGCGAGGATCGCCGCGAGCGAGAACCCACCGGAATCGCGGAGCGCGCGGACCTGTTCGCGGCCGAGCTGTGCGAGCGAGCGGTAGACGACGAGCACCGCGGCGAGCATCACGCAGAAGCCGACGGCCGCGACCCAGATCGACACCGGGAACGCCATGAGCGAGAGGAAGCCGACGAGGAACGCCACGGTCGCGAGACGGATCCGCCGGACGACGTGCCCGTGGAGCGTCGAGGTCGAGACCGCCTCGGCGAGCGCGGGGTCCTCCTCGCGCAGCCGCTGTTCGATCTCGTCGAGGATGCGTTGCTCGTGGGGCGAGAGCGGCACCGTGTCCTCCCCGCCGGGTCCTCCGCGACCCGCGCGTGGCTCCAGTATAGGGAGCGCCCGAGGTCGTCCGCCCCGGCGAACCCCGGTCGGGGGCCCGCGCGGCGGCGGGTCAGTCCCGGTGCCGGTCGAGGAGCGCCGCGGGGAACGCGCTCCCCCGGCCGAAGCGCCGGTCGACGCGGTCGACCGCCCGCTCGATGTCGCCCCAGCGCTCCGGATGGAGGAGCGCGAGCTGCTCGGCGCCGGCGCCGCCGAGGTTCGTCGCGGCGACCCCGAGCAGCCGGACGCGTCGCGACGAGCCGGGGAGCGCGCGGTAGAGCTCGGCGGCGGTGCGGTACAGGTCGGCCGCGACGTCGGTCGGGGCGGCGAGCGTGCGCGATCGCGTGATCGTCGTGAAGCTCGCGAGGCGCACCTTCAGGACGACCGTGCGCGCGCGGTAGCCCTCCTCGCGGAGCCGCGTGCCGACGCGCTGCGACAGCGCGAGCACCTCGCGGAGGATCTCGGTCTCGTCGTCGAGATCGCGGTCGAAGGTCTCCTCGTGGCTCACCTGCTTCGGGGCCTGGTACGGGACGACGGGGCGGTCGTCGTCGCCGCAGCCGAGCGCCCGGAGCGAGGCCGCGGGCCCGTCACCGAGGAGGCGACCGAGCACGACCGCCGGGGTCGCGACGAGGTCGGCGATCGTGCGGATGCCGAGGCGGTGGAGGAGCTCGAGGGTCTTCTCCCCGACCCCCCAGAGGCGCTCGACCGGCAGCGGCCCGAGGAACGTCTCGACGCCGCCCGCCGGGACGACGACGGCGCCGTCGGGCTTCGCGGCCGCGGAGGCGATCTTCGCGACGAGCTTGTTCGGCGCGACGCCGACCGAGCAGGCGACGCCGACCTCGGCGCGGACGTCCGCGCGGATCCGCTCGGCGATCGCCGGGGGCTCGCCGAACAGGCGCACCGCACCGGCGACGTCGAGGAAGGCCTCGTCGAGCGAGAGCGGTTCGACGAGCGGGGTCACCGAGAGGAGGACCTCCCGGAAGCGGATGCTGTGCGCGCGGTAGGCCTCGAAGTCCGGCGGGACGAACGCCGCGTCGGGGCACAGCCGCCGCGCGCGCACCGTCGGCATCGCGGCGTGGACGCCGTGGGCGCGCGCCTCGTACGACGCGGACAGGACGACGCCGCGGCCGCCGCCCGCGACTATGACGGGCCTGCCCGCGAGCGCGGGGTCCCGCAGCGTCGCGACCGATGCGTAGAACGCGTCGAGGTCGACGTGGAGGATCGGCGTGTCGGTCGCGCGCCGCGGCATCGTGTCGAGCCTACCCCCGCGATCAGCCCGGGGATCCGGGGCTCGCGTAGCGGAGGAGACGTTGCGCCGCGGAAGGAGGGGAGGGAGAGGAAAGGGAGAGGAGAACACCCCCCAGACACCCCCCAC
>JBJTYK010000238.1:0-8775 GCA_046082745.1 Actinomycetota bacterium
CCGGGACTGACCCGGCCTCCCGGCCGACGGCGCCGCGACGCGGGATACTCCCCGGACACCGCACGGGAGGATGACGCGATGGCAGAGTGGATCCGGGTGGCGGACGAGGGCGAGATCGGCGAAGGGCAGGTCGTCGCCTTCCCGGCGGGGGACCGCGCGGTCGCCGTCGCGAACGTCGGGGGCGAGCTCCTCGCCTTCGACGACCAGTGCACGCACCGTCGCTGCTCGCTCGCGGAGGGCGACCTCGCGGGCTCCGGCATCGTCTGCCCGTGCCACGGGGCGACCTTCGACGTGCGCTCCGGGGAGGTCCTCACCGGTCCCGCGACCGAGGCCCTGCCGACCTACGAGGTCCGGGTGCGCGACGGGGGCATCGAGGTCTCGGCCGGCTGACGTCCGCGCGCGCGGTCGGTTGCTACGCTGGGGCGTCATGGACCGACCGGAGATCTTCCTCGCGCCCGGCCCGACCGCCGTTCCGCCCGAGGTCTACCTCGCGCAGGGCACGCCGCTCGTCTACCACCGCGGGCCCGCGTACGGCGCGCTCCTGCGGAGCGTGACCGAGCAGATCCAGCGCCTGTTCCGCACGGGGAACG
The DNA here is from genome assembly GCA_046082745.1 of Actinomycetota bacterium. GTDB lineage: Bacteria > Actinomycetota > UBA4738 > UBA4738 > HRBIN12 > JBJTIF01. The sequence continues at coordinate 591 of JBJTYK010000238.1, forward strand.
ACGTCCTGCTGTTCACCGCGTCGGGCACCGGCGGGCTCGAGTCCGCGGTCGCGAACCTCATGTCGCCGGGCGACCGCGTCGTCGTCCCGGTCGCCGGCTACTTCGGCGAGCGCCTCGCGAAGATCTCGAAGGCCTACGGCGCCGAGGTCCGCACGATCGACTACGAGTGGGGGCAGATCGCGCGCGCGAAGGACGTCGAGGCCGCGCTCGCCGAGGCCCCGACGAAGGCCGTGCTCGTCCAGCAGAGCGAGACCTCGACCGGCGCGATCCACGACGTCGAGGAGATCGCCGCGGTCGCGAAGGCCGCGGGCGCGCTCGTCGTCGTCGACTGCGTGTCGTCGGTCGGCGCGGTGCCCTTCGACGCCGATGGCTGGGGCGTCGACGTCGCGGTCTCCGGCTCGCAGAAGGCGCTCTCCGCGACCCCCGGCGTCGCGTTCGTCTCGATCTCGCCCGCCGCGTGGGAGGCCACCCGCACCGCGACGAACCCGCGCTTCTACTTCGACTGGGCGCTCTACAAGGAGTCCTACGACCGGAAGAACCCCGAGAACCCGTTCACGCCGGCGATCTCCGTGATGATGGGGCTGAAGGCCGCCCTCGACCTCTACTTCCAGGACGGCGTCGAGGAACAGCTGCGCCAGCACGAGCGCCGCTCGCGCGCCGTGAAGGAGGCCATCCGCGCGCTCGGCCTCGACCTGTTCGGCGAGGACCCCGACCGCAACTGGGCCGTGACCTCGATCCGCGCGCCGGAGGGCATCGACGGCGACGACGTCGTCGCGCGCGTCCGCAAGGACCACGGGGTCGTCCTCGCGCCGGGGCAGGGGCCGCTGAAGGGGAAGGTCTTCCGCATCGGCCACCTCGGCTACTACGACCCGCTCGACATGCTCCGCGGCCTCGCCGCCCTCGAGATGACGCTCGCCGACATGGGCGTGCCCGTGAAGCCCGGCGCGGCGGTCGCGGCCGCCGAGACGGTCTTCCGGGGCTGACCGTGCGCGTCCTCGTCACCGAGGCGCTCTCCGACGTCGGGCTCGACCTGCTCCGCGCCGACTTCTCCGTCGACGTGCGACCCGAGCTCGCGACCGGCGACCTCGCGTCGGCGATCGCGGGCTACGACGCCCTCGTCGTGCGCTCCCAGACGCAGGTGACCGCCGAGGTCCTCGCCGCGGCCGACCGCCTGAAGGTCGTCGCCCGCGCGGGCATCGGCCTCGACAACGTCGACGTCGAGGCCGCGACGAAGCGCGGGGTCCTCGTCGTGAACGCCCCGCAGTCGAACATCGTCTCGGCCGCCGAACACACGCTCGCGCTCCTCCTCGCCCTCGCCCGGAACATCCCGAGCGCCGACGCGTCGCTGCGCGCCGGGTCGTGGGACCGGGGGCGCTTCCAGGGGACCGAGCTCCTCGGCAAGACCCTCGGCGTGATCGGGCTCGGCCGGGTCGGCGTCCTCGTCGCGCAGCGCGCGGCGGCCTTCGGGATGAAGGTCACGGCCTTCGACCCCTACGTGCCGCGCGAGCGCGGCCGCGAGCTCGGCGTCGAGATCGTCCCCTCGCTCGAGGCGCTCCTCGTCGCCGCCGACGTCGTCACGATCCACCTGCCGAAGACCCCGGAGACCGAAGGCCTCCTCGGCGCCCGCGAGCTCGCCCTCATGAAGCCCGGTGCGCGCCTCGTGAACACCTCCCGGGGCGGCCTCGTCGACGAGGAGGCGCTCGCGAAGGCCCTCGAGGACGGCCATCTCGCCGGCGCCGCGCTCGACGTCTTCGCGCACGAGCCGCCCGGCGACTCCCCGCTCCTGCGCCTCGATCAGGTGGTCGCGACCCCGCACCTCGGCGCCTCGACGAGCGAGGCCCAGGACAAGGCGGGCACGTCGGTCGCCGAGATGGTCCGCCTCGCGCTCCTCGGCGAGTTCGTCCCGTACGCGGTGAACCTGCCCGCCGGCGAGGTCTCCGAGACCGTGCGGCCCTTCGTGCCGCTCGCCGGGCGGCTCGGCCAGATCCTCGTCGACCTCGCCGACGGCGCGATCCGCGCGATCGAGTGCCAGTACCAGGGCCGCATCGCCGAGGGCGACGTCGGCGTCCTCACGCTCGCGATCCTCCGCGGCGCGCTCACGGGCGTCGTCCACGAGCCGGTGTCGTTCGTGAACGCGCCGGTCATCGCGAAGGAGCGCGGCATCCGCGTGAGCGAGACGAAGTCCTCGGTGTCGAGCGACTACGTGAACCTCGTCTCGGTGCGCGCAGACACCGACGCCGGCGAGGTCTCCGTCGCGGGCACCCTCGTCGGCCGCGACGCGCAGCGGGTGCTGCGGGTGAACGGCTACGACATCGAGATGGCGCCCGCCGACCACATGGTCTTCCTCGCCTACGAGGACCGTCCGGGGGTCATCGGCACCGTCGGCACGATCCTCGGGGAGTCCGGCGTGAACATCGCGACGATGGACGTCGGCCGCCCGAGCCGGGGCGGGACGGCCCTCATGGGCCTCACCCTCGACCAGCCGGTCGAGCCCGGGACGCTCGAGCGCATCGTCGAGGCCGTGGGCGCCGAGGGCGCCTGGGCCATCGTCCTCGGGGACTGACCCCGCCGCGGGAGCGGCTATCCTGTGTGCCTCGCCGGACCCTGAGCCGGCCGTGGGGGTGGCTCCGTGCCGATCACCGAGGTCGAGAAGATCTGGATGGACGGCGAGCTCGTCCCCTGGGCCGAGGCGAAGGTCCACGTCCTCACCCACGCGCTCCACTACGGCAGCGGCGTGTTCGAGGGCATCCGGGCCTACGAGACGAAGCGCGGGCCCGCCGTCTGGCACCTCGACGAGCACCTGAAGCGCATGGAGCGCTCGGCGAAGCTCTACCACATGAACATCCCGTTCTCGCACGCGGAACTCGTCGAGGCCGTGAAGGACACGATCCGCGCGAACGAGGTCCCGGCCTGCTACATCCGGCCCCTCGCGTTCCGGGGCTACGGCGAGATGGGCGTGAATCCGCTGAACGCCCCTGTGCAGATGATCATCGCGGTGTGGCCGTGGGGCGCCTACCTCGGCGCGAACGCGCTCGAGATGGGCGTGCGCGCGAAGATCTCCTCCTGGCGCCGCAACCCGCAGAACGCGCTCCCGGCGGCGGCGAAGGCGAGCGGCCAGTACATCAACGGCGTGCTCGCGAAGGTCGAGGCGGTCTCCGCCTCCTACGACGAGGGGATCATGCTCTCCGAGGAGGGCTTCATCACCGACGGCACGGGGGAGAACATCTTCGTCGTGCGCGACGGCGTGCTGTTCACCCCGCCGATCTCCGCGGGCTGCCTCGACGGCATCACGCGTACGAGCGTCATGACGATGGCCCGCGACCTCGGCTTCGAGGTCCGCGAGATGGACCTCGTCCGCACCGACCTCTACAACGCCGACGAGGCGTTCTTCACGGGCACCGCCGCCGAGATCACCCCGATCCGCGAGGTCGACGACCGGATCGTGGGCGAGGGCCGGCGCGGCGCCATCACGGAGAAGCTCCAGGAGGTCTTCTTCTCGGCCACGCGGGGCGAGGAGCCCCGCTACGCCGACTGGCTCGCCTACGTCGACTGAAGGGTCTCGAGGCGCGATGACGGAGGGATCCCGCTACCGGCTCCCGCGCACGGTCGTCCCCGAGCGCTACGAGCTCGAGGTCGTCCCCGACCTCGCGACGCGCACCTTCACCGGCTCGGTCCGGGTGGAACTCACCGTCCGCGAGCCGGTGCGCGAGATCGTGCTCAACGCCGTCGCCCTCGACCTCGCCGACGCCGTCGTCCTCGACGGGGGCGACGACCCGGTCGCCGTGCGTGAGATCGTCCTCGAACCGGCCGACGAGCGGGCCCGGATCGTGCTCGACGGGGACCTCCTGCCCGGTCCGGCGACGCTCTCCCTCGGCTTCTCCGGGGCGCTGAACCCGAAGCTCGCCGGCTTCTACCCCTCGACCTACCGCGACGCCGACGGCGTCGAGCACGTCGTGGGCACGACCCAGTTCGAGTCCACGGACGCCCGCCGGGCCTTCCCGTGCTGGGACGAGCCCGACCTCAAGGCCGTCTTCGCGGTCTCGCTCGTCGTCGAGGAGGGCCACCTCGCGGTCTCGAACGCCCGCGAGATCGGCCGCGAACCCGCCGGCCCCGGCCGCGTGCGGGTGCGCTTCGCCGACTCGATGCGCATGGCGACCTACCTCGTCGCCTACGTCGTCGGCGACCTCGAGGTGACCGAGCCCGTCGACGTCGACGGCACGGCGCTCCGCATCGTCCACGTGCCCGGGAAGGGCGACCTCACGCGCTTCGGCCTCGAGGCGGGCGCCGCGGCCCTGCGGTACTTCGCCGGGTACTACGGCATCGCGTACCCGGGGGACAAGCTCGACATGGTCGCCCTGCCGGACTTCGCGCAGGGCGCGATGGAGAACCTCGGCTGCATCACGTACCGCGAGGCGCTCCTGCTCGTGGATCCCGAGCGCGCCTCGCAGTCCGAGCAGCAGCGCGTCGCGGAGGTCATCGCCCACGAGATCGCCCACATGTGGTTCGGCGACCTCGTGACGATGCGCTGGTGGAACGGCATCTGGCTGAACGAGGCCTTCGCGAGCCTCATGGAGACGCTCGCGGTCGACGACTGGCGGCCCGACTGGGAGCTCTGGAACCAGTTCGCGCGCTACCGCACGGTCGCCCTCGAGGTCGACGCCCTCGACGCGACCCGGCCGATCGAGTACCCGGTCGAATCCCCTGAGGACGCCCAGGACATGTTCGACGTCCTCACGTACACGAAGGGCGAGGCCGTGCTCCGGATGCTCGAGCGCTTCCTCGGCGACGACTTCCGCGCGGGCATCCGCGCCTACCTCTCCGAGCACGCGTACGGGAACACCGAGACGGTGGACCTCTGGAACGCGCTCGGGGCGGCCTCCGGCGAGGAGGTCGCCGACATCATGGGCCCGTGGATCTTCCGGGGCGGCTACCCGATGCTCGCGGCCTCGGCCGAGGGCGACGGGGTCCGCATCACGACCTCGCGATTCCGCCTCGGCGACGGCGAGGAGGACTCGCCCTGGCAGGTGCCGTTCTTCGTGCGCCTCGGCGACCGGACCGAGCGGGTGCTCCTGCCCGCGGGCGGGACGACGCTCGTGAACGCCGGCGGCGGCGCGGCGGTCGTGAACGCCGGCGGCCACGCCTTCGTGCGGGTGCGCTACGACGAGGAACTCCTCGAGCGCCTCACGCGCGACTTCTCGTCCCTCCCGCCGATCGAGCGCTACCAGCTCGTCGACGACACGTGGGCGATGGTCCTCGCGGGCGACACCCGCGCCTCGACGTTCCTGCGCCTCGCGGAGGCCCTCGGCGAGGAGACCGACGTGAACGTGTGGCAGACCGTCCTCGTCGGGCTCTCCTGGTGCGAGCGGCTCCTCGACGGGCAGGACCGCGAGCGGATGCAGGCGTTCGTCCGGCGGCTCGCCCGCCCGGCCTTCGAGCGCCTCGGCCTCGAGCCGGCGGCGGGGGAGTCCTCCCCGGTCCGGAGCCTCCGAGGCGCGCTGCTGGCCGGCCTCGGCGTCCTCGGCAACGACCCCGAGGTCATCGGCATGGCCCGCGAGGAGGAGCGCCTCGCCCGCACCGAGGGCGGGGTGGACCCCGACGTCGCGGTCGCCTCGGTCTCGGTCGTGGCGGCCCGGGGCGACGTCTCGGACTTCGCGACCTACCTCGCGCGCGCGACCGACGCGCCGACCCCGCAGGAGCAGCTGCGCTACCTCTACGAGCTCGCGTCGTTCCGCGATGCCGAGGCGTTCCGCCGGATGCTCGAGCACGTGGACTCGCCCGCGGTGCGGGTGGCCGAGCAGCCGTTCCTCCTGCGCTCGGCGATCGCGAACCGCGAGCACGGCCCGGTCGCCTGGGCGTACGTGAAGGAGCGCTGGGACGCGATCGCGGCCCGGGTGCCCGAGTCGAACCTCGACCGCCTGACCGACGGGGTGCGGTTCCTCATCACCCCCGAGCTCGAGGCCGACGTCGCGACGTTCTTCGAGACCCACGACGTCCCGGGGGGCCGCCGCCAGCTCCGCCAGCAGCTCGAGCGCCAGCGGATCGGCGTGCGGCTGCGCACGCGCTCCCGCGACGACGTCGCGGCGTTCCTCGCGTCGCGCTGAGGCGCGCCGGGGAGGACTCGAACCTCCGACCCGCTGCTTAGAAGGCAGCTGCTCTGTCCACCTGAGCTACCGGCGCGTGCCCCGATTGTAGGGGCCGGGGAGCGGGTGGCCGGAGCAGGCGCTCGCCGGAAGCCCGACATGTGAAAGGGCCCCGGCCTTTCGGCCGGGGCCCTTTCCTCACCCTTGCAGGCGCAAGGCCTCGATTACATCAGGTCCTTGCAGCGCTTCATCGCAGAGGCACTGCCGATCTGCGACTTGTCCGACCACTTCACGAACCACGCGCTGATGAACGGGTTTCCGCCCGCACCGCCGGCACCCCAACCCTTCGCCTTCGTGAGCGAACCGTCGGGGAACGAGGTCACGAGGTACCCGTTTCCGTTGTTCGACTTCTGCTGCGGGTTCGTGAGGCTGTTCTGGAACCGGATCTGGATGTCGATCCCGCCGTCAGGGTCGTTCACACCGTTGACGTTGATCGTCGACCCGGTCTTGCCGCAGGACGCCGCTCCGAGGAGCCCCGTCTGCAGGCCCGCGAGGTCGACGCGCTTCGACAGACCGTAGTTCAGGCCCTGAACGCAGCGGCCAACCGCGATCCATCCTTCATCGCCGGACGGGTAAACGCCGTTCACGGGGAACCGCACCATGATCCAGGGGTTACCCCCCGCACCGTAGTCGGCCACGCCCTTCTTCGGAGCGGAGACCGAACCACCCTCCGGCACGATCGAAGCGTCGACGGCCCCCTCAGCGTTGGTCGTCTTCGTGTCGAACTGGTTGTTCGAGAACTTCGCCCGCATCCCGAGCCCCTCGAGGAACACCGCGTCCGCGCCGAGCGTGATGCTCGACGAGGTGCTGTCGCAGACCTTCGACGACAGGGTGTAGTCGATGCGGAGCGGGACGCCTTCGGAGGCGCCGAACGATGCAGGCGCCGCCTCCGCGACCTGGGCGCCGAGAAGCACCCAACTCATGACGCCGGCGAGGATTGCCATCGAAGGCACTCCCAGCCGCCGCTTGCGACTTGAAACCATTACCGCCTCCCCTCTCCGGTTCTGCAGAACCGGAACGGTGGCAGCGGACCTTCCCCAAGCCCGCTGCCGTGATCGATTTCGATCGCGCGCAGCCTACCTGCTGAGTCGGACTCCCGCAAGGTGCCGGTGTGCCCGTTTGTGGGCGGGTCGGGAGGCTCGGAGGGGTCCCCCGGAGCACAACGTGCCTGCGGGCCGGCCCGGGGGCCGGCCCGCAGGCACCCGCAGGCACGGGCGGTTGCGCCCGGAGGCTCCTACCGGAGGTCCTGGCAGCGCCCGATCGCCTCGGCCGCCGACCAGTCCCCGCCGCCCTGGCGGTAGCGAACGGAGATCCAGGGGTTGCCCCCGGCCCCCTCGGCGTGGCCCCCGCCCTTGCGGATCTCAGCGGCCGGGTCGAGCGTCACGGCGACCGAGGCGTCACCGCCCTCGGCGGCGTGGCGGGCGTTGCGGTTGTTCGTGAGGATGAGCTCGCCGGTGATCGGGTCGGTCCCCGCCTCGGCGCCCACCGTCACCGTCGAGCCGCGGTTCGAGCACTCGAGGGCCTCGAAGACGAACGCGAGCGAGGCCGGGACGTGGACCGGCGAACGCAGGTCGAAGGACAGCCCCTGCACGCAGCGGCCGAGGAGGATCGGGCCGGCGTCGTCGCCGTCGAGGTCGATCCAGATCGAGGGGTTCCCGCCCGCGCCACCGAGCGGCGGCTGCTTCGGGATCTCGAGGGGGAGGGTCTCGGGCGTGAGCGTGATCGCGGCGGTGCTCGTCGTGGAGTCGGTGCGGGTGCCGCGCGCGTTGTTCGAGAACAGGAGCAGCACGTCGACGTCGCCGCCGGTCATGTCGCCGGTGATGTCGACGGTGGTGCTGGCGTTGTCGCAGGTGGCCTCGCCGCGGAGCGCGAGGTCGACCTCGAACGACGCGACGCGTTCCGTCACGGTGACCGCGGCGCTCGCGGTCGGGGCGACGGCGATGGTCCAGGCGAGTGCGGCGGCGACCGCCGCGGTGGTGCGGAACCGCATGGCAGACCTCCTCGGGGTGGCTGGGCTTGCCCCCGAGCGCTACCCGCCGCGCGGC
>JBJTYK010000239.1:0-2969 GCA_046082745.1 Actinomycetota bacterium
CCTGTCGGCCGCGCCCGCCCCGATGCACCGCTGCGGTTCGGACCCTAGAAGTCCATGTCCCCGCCGCCCGGCATCGCCGGCGCCTTCTCCTTCTCGGGCTTGTCCGCGACGACGGCCTCCGTCGTCAGGAACAGCGCCGCGATGGAGGCGGCGTTCTGCAGCGCGGAGCGCGTCACCTTCGTCGGGTCGATGACGCCGGCCTTGAAGAGGTCTTGGTACTCGCCGGTCGCGGCGTTCAGGCCCCAGCCCGCGTCGAGCGCGCGCACCTTCTCGATGACGACGCCGCCCTCGAGGCCGGCGTTGAAGGCGATCTGCTTGATCGGCTCCTCGAGCGCCCGACGCACGATCGCCGCGCCGGTCGACTCGTCGCCCGCGAAGTCCACCTTGTCGAGCGCCGCCTGCGCGTTCAGCAGGGCGACCCCGCCACCGGGCACGACGCCTTCCTCGACGGCGGCCTTCGTGGACTGCACGGCGTCCTCGATGCGGTGCTTCTTCTCCTTCAGCTCGACCTCGGTGGCCGCGCCGACCTTGATGACCGCGACGCCCCCGGAGAGCTTCGCGAGCCGCTCCTGGAGCTTCTCCCGGTCGTAGTCGGAGTCGGTCTTCTCGATCTCGGCCTTGATCTGGTTCACGCGGCCCTTGATGTCGGCGTCGTTGCCGCCGCCCTCGACGACCGTCGTGTCGTCCTTCGTCACGACGACCTTGCGGGCGGTGCCGAGCAGGTCGAGCGTCGCGTTCTCGAGCTTCATGCCGACCTCCTCGGAGATGACCTGTCCGCCCGTGAGGATCGCGATGTCCTGGAGCATCGCCTTGCGGCGGTCCCCGAAGCCCGGCGCCTTCACGGCGATCGAGCGGAAGGTCCCGCGGATCTTGTTCACGACGAGGGTCGCGAGGGCCTCGCCCTCGACGTCCTCGGCGATGATCGCGAGGGGCTTCCCGGACTGCATGACCTTCTCGAGGAGCGGGAGCAGGTCCTTCACCGACGAGATCTTCGAGTTCACGATGAGGAGGTAGGCGTCCTCGAGGACGGCCTCCATCCGCTCGGGATCCGTGACGAAGTACGGGGAGATGTAGCCCTTGTCGAACCGCATCCCCTCGACGAGCTCGAGCTCCATGCCGAACGTGTTCGACTCCTCGACCGTGATGACGCCGTCCTTGCCGACCTTGTCGACGGCCTCGGCGATCTGCGCCCCGATCTCGGGGTCGGCCGCGGAGATGGCGCCGACGTTCGCGATCTCGGCCTTCTGCGTCACCTCGCGCGACTGGTCCTTGATGTTCGCGACGACCGCCTCGACGGCGGCCTCGATGCCGCGCTTGATCGCCATCGGGTTCGCCCCGGCGGCGACGTTGCGCAGGCCTTCCTTGACGATCGCCTGCGCAAGCACGGTCGCGGTCGTCGTGCCGTCACCGGCGACGTCGTCGGTCTTCTTCGCGACCTCCTTCACGAGCTCGGCGCCGACCTTCTCGAGCGGATCCTCGAGTTCGATCTCCTTGGCGATCGAGACGCCGTCGTTCGTGATCGTGGGGGCGCCCCACTTCTTCTCGAGGACGACGTTGCGGCCCTTCGGCCCGAGCGTGATCTTCACGGCGTTGGCGAGCTGGTCCATGCCGCGCTCGAGCGCCCGGCGGGCGTCCTCGTCGAAGGCGATGAGCTTCGGTGCCATCGGATTCCCTCCTGTGTGCCTGGGTGTCCTCAGGGGTCCGTTGCCGGACTGCTAGCACTCTCGGCTGTCGAGTGCTAACCCCGCGAGTATAGGGAAGGCCCCGGACGGCAGGCAACCCCCGCCCGGCCGGTGGCCGTCAGGGGCGATCGACGGGCCCGGCAGGTGCGCCCGCGGACGCGGCGCCGGCCCCGAGGAGGAGCCAGCCGAACCACATCGAGGCGAGGTCCGCGGTCATGAAGAGGTCGGTCACGAGGTGGACGACGAGGGCGAGGCCGAGGGCGACCGCGACGGGCAGGGCCACCGGATCCGGATCGCCGCGGCGACCGCGCAGGAGCCCGGCGAGACCCACCCCGACGAGGGCGAGGTAGAGGGCGAGCGCCGGAAGACCGGCGGCGACCGCGATCGCGAGGAGCACGTCGTGGGGGCTCTCCGCGCGGCGCTCGACGTACGCGGCGGCGCGTTCCGGCGACAGGACCCGGTCGCGGTACGCCGCGAAGGCCTCGGGGAACCGCTCGTGCCCGATCCCGACGAGCGGATGGTCGGCGATGACGTGAGCGGCGACCGTCCAGAGATCGAGGTGTTCCGTGACCGAGCCGCCGCGGGCGTCGGCGGCGATCGAGGTCGCGCGCAGAAGCGTCGCGCCGACGACGTCGCGCACCGCGGGGATCGCGAGGAGGAGCGCCGTCGCCGCGGCGACGGCCACCGCGCCGCGGCGCAGCACCCGCGCGTCGACGCGGAGCCGTCCGCGCAGGGCGACCGCGCCGACGACGGCGGCGACCGCGAGACCGAGGAGCGCACCGCGGCTCCCGCTCGCGAGGATCCCGGCGAGCGCGAGGACGGCCGCGAGCGCCGCGAGGAGCCGCTCGCGTCGATCGCTCGCGACGAACGCGAGCGCCGTCGCGAGCGGTACGCCCGTGCCGAGGAACGCGCCGAGCGAATTCGGCTGCCCGAGCGTCGCGGTCGCGCGCCCCTCGAAGAGTCCGGACGTCGGCAGGGTGCCCGAGACGACCCCCCACAGCGCGAGGAGCGCGACTGCGCCGGTCGCGACCTTCGCGGCGCGCAGGAGCGCGCGCCGCTCCTGCGTCCCCGCGAAGGCGCGGCTGCCGAGCCACCAGGCGACCGCGGAGAGCGCCATCGCCCAGAGCCCCTGCCGCATGCCCGGTTCCCCGTAGAACCCGCGGCGGTCCGGGCCCGCGAGCAGGAACGCGAGCGCGTTCCACAGGACGAAGCCGAGCGCCGCGACGGCGGCGAGGCGGCGGGCCCGGGCCGGGGGCGAACGGGCCAACACGCCGATGGACACCAAAC
>JBJTYK010000240.1:0-2167 GCA_046082745.1 Actinomycetota bacterium
CCGGATGCCCTCGGCGGTCGGCTACCAGCCGAACCTCGCGGGCGAGATGGGCGACCTCCAGGAGCGCATCACCTCGGCGGGCGGACGGTCGATCACGTCGCTCCAGGCGATCTACGTCCCGGCCGACGACATCACCGACCCCGCGCCGCACGCCGCGTTCGCGCACCTCGACGCGACGACGGTGCTCTCGCGCGACATCGCGTCGCTCGGGATCTACCCCGCGGTCGACCCGCTCGACTCGACGTCGCGCATCCTCGACCCCCGCTACGTGGGCGAGGACCACTACGCGACCGCGCGTCGCGTGCAGGAGATCCTCCAGCGCTACAAGGACCTCCAGGACATCATCGCGATCCTCGGGATCGACGAGCTCTCCGAGGAGGACAAGGTCATCGTCTCCCGGGCGCGGAAGATCCAGCGGTTCCTGTCGCAGCCGTTCTTCGTCGCCGAGCAGTTCACCGGCATCCCGGGCAAGTACGTCCCGATCGACGAGACGATCGCGTCGTTCAAGGCGCTGTGCGAGGGCGAGTACGACCACCTGCCCGAGCAGGCGTTCTTCCTCGTCGGCGGCATCGACGAGGCGGTCGAGCAGGCGAAGAAGATCGAGGCGGCGTAGTGGCGGTCGACGTCCACGTCGTCACGCCCGACCGCGTCGTGTGGACGGGCGAGGCTTCCATGGTCGTCGCCCGCGGGCTCGACGGCGAGGTCGGGGTCCTCGCGGGCCACTCGCCGCTCCTCGTCCGCCTCACGAACGGGCCGCTGCGGGTCGAGCGCGAGGGGCGGTGGGAGTCCTTCGCGGTCGAGGGCGGGTTCCTCCACGTGACCTCATCCGACGGCCGCACGCGCGTCGACGTCCTCGCGACGGCGGTCGCCGGCACGGGCGACGAGCCCGCCGCCTGACGGCCCGCCCGGACGCCCGCGCTACCATCGGGGCACCCATGGACCGCCTCCTCGTCACGGGCGGCACGCCGCTCTCCGGCTCGATCCGCGTCTCCGGCGCGAAGAACTCGGCGCTGAAGCTCATGGCGGCCGCGCTCCTCGCCGAGGGGACGACCGCGCTCCGCGGGGTCCCCGAGATCCTCGACTGCCGGACGATGGTCGAGGTGCTCGAGCATCTCGGCGTCCGCGCGACGCGCGGGGACGACCGCCTCGACCTCGACACGACCGGCCTCTCGACGACGGAGACCCCCTACGAGCTCGTGTCGCGGATGCGGGCCTCGATCCTCGTCCTCGGGCCGCTGCTCGCCCGCTTCGGCCGCGCGCGCGTCGCGATGCCCGGCGGCTGCAACATCGGGACCCGGTCGATCGACCTCCACCTGCGCGGCCTCGAGCGGATGGGGGCGCGGTTCCGGTCCTCGCACGGCTTCCTCGAGGGGGAGACCGAGGGCCTGCGCGGCGCCGTCGTGAACCTCGACTTCCCGAGCGTCGGCGCGACGGAGAACGTCCTCATGGCCGCGGTGCTCGCGCGCGGCTCGACGGTGATCGAGAACGCGGCCCGGGAACCGGAACTCGGCGACCTCGCGGCGATGCTCGTCGCGATGGGCGCGCGGATCGACGGCGTCGGCACCCCGACGATCGAGGTCGAGGGCGTCGACGCGCTCGCGCCGGTCGCGCACGCGGTGATCCCCGACTGGATCGGGGCCGGGACCTTTGCGATCGCGGCGTGCGCGACCGGCGGCTCGGTGCTCCTCGAGGGCGCGCGCGCCGACCACCTCGACCTCGTGCTCTCGAAGCTCGGCGAGGCCGGCGCGGACGTGGCCGTCGAGGAGGCGGGACTGCGGGTCGGCATGCGCGGGCGGCCCACGCCGGTCGACCTCGTGACGCTCCCGTACCCGGGCTTCCCGACCGACCTCCAGCCGCAGATCATGGCGCTGCTCGCCGCGGCGACCGGGACGAGCATCCTCACGGAGAACGTGTTCGAGAGCCGCTTCATGTTCGTCGACGAGCTGAACCGCATGGGGGCCGACATCCGCACCGAGGGCCACCACGCGGTGATCCGAGGCGTCGAGCGGCTGTCGGCGGCGCCGGTGCGCGCGCTCGACATCCGCGCCGGCGCGGCGATGGTGATCGCGGCGCTCGCGGCGGAGGGGGTGACCGCGGTCGCCGACATGCACCACGTCGACCGCGGCTACGAGGACTTCGAGGCGAATCTCACGGCGCTCGGCGCCGA
>JBJTYK010000241.1:0-3348 GCA_046082745.1 Actinomycetota bacterium
GCGGACACGACGTTTTCTGCGACGGTCACCGTACACGCGGATCAGGAGTCGCTCGCCCGCCGGAGGCTCGGGGAGGTCAAACTGGCGGCGCGCTCCGCCGCGCGGGAGGAGCTCGGTCGCTGGCGCGTCGCGGATGCGGCGGCGCGCGCCGCCCTCGACGCGTTCCTCGATGAGCCCGTCGAACCGTTCGAGGGCCGCGTCGCGCGCGACGTCGCGGCGGCGCTTTCGGACGGGACGACGCTCCTCGTCGGCTCGAGCATGCCGGTGCGCGACCTCGACGCGTGCATGGCGCCGCGCGAGGGGCTCCGCGTCCTCGCGAACCGCGGCGCGAGCGGCATCGACGGGGTCGTGTCGACCGCGTTCGGCATCGCCGCGACCGGCGCGCCGACCGCGGCGCTCATCGGCGACCTCACGTTCCTCCACGACGTCGGCGGGTTCCTGTGGAACGCGCGCCGCGCCGCGCCGGTCACGTTCGTCGTCGTGAACAACGGCGGCGGCGGGATCTTCCCGCTGCTGTCGCAGAAGGAGCTCCCGCGCGACGAGCTCGAGGCGCTGTTCGTCACCCCGCACGGGCTCGACCTCGCGGAGATCGCGGCGAGCGCGGGGGCCCTGCACGAACGCGTCGATCGCGCCGATACCCTCCATGGGGCGCTCGGGCGCGCGACGTCCTCGGGCCGCACCGCGCTCGTCGAGGTCGTCGTCGACCGCGACCGCAACGTCGCGCTCCAGGCCGACGCGACCGCGGCGGTGTCCCGCGCGCTCGCCACGTAGGACCCTGTCGGCGCCGACCGCTACGTTCGGAGCGTGGAGTCCCGACCCCTCCGAGAGTGGAACGAGCGTCGCAGGGACGACATCATCCCGGTCCCCGCGCGCGGCGCCCCCTGGCGCTGGGAGATCACGGAGTTCGCGCTCTCCTACGACGGGTACGTCCGGTTCGGACCGTTCGGTCTGCTGAGCGCGTGCGCGAACGCCGCGCTGGAGCGCTGGCGGGTCGACCGGACGGTCCCGGCCACCCTCCACGAACTCCGCAGCTTCCTGTTCTTCGAGCAGCGGCGGTGGCGTCACCTCGAGCAGGGTCCGGCGTGGTTCGGCGTCGAGCCCCGCACGGAACCGACCGACGACGACCGGGAGTACATCGAGGCGCTGCTCGATCGGATCCGGGTGCTCTCGGGGGGCCGGCTGCGTGGGCCGCCGGATCCGCCACTCTGAGCCGTCCGAACCGGCTTAGTCCGCCGCCCCGGCCACGTACCGCCGCATCCACTCGACGAGCGCGGCGTCGTGCGCGCGCCGAGCCGCCGGCGCGCCGTACGTCGACCCCTCGTGCGACGACCCCGGCAGCACGAGGATCTCGCTCGTCGTCCCGACGCCGACGAGCACCCGGTGCATCGCGAACGCCTGCGACGGCGGACAGCGCCGGTCGTGTTCGCCGACGACGAACAGGCAGGGCGTGCGGCAGTCGTGCGCGCGGAACAGCGGCGACTGCGCCGCGTAGAGCTCGAGGCGCTCGCGCGGCGGTCCGCCGAACTGGTCGGGGAAGAACGATGGGCCGATGTCGCTCGTGCCGTACATCGCGACGAGATCGGTGACGGGGTTCTCGATCACCGCTGCGCGGAACCGCGTCGTCGTCGACACGAGCCACGCCGAGAGGTAGCCGCCGTAGGAGTTCCCCGTGACGCCGACGCGCGCGGGGTCGACGTCGCCGGTCGCGACCGCCGCGTCGAGCATCGCGAGGACGTCGGAGGCCGGACCCTCCGCCCAGTCGCCGAGCACCCCGCGCGCGTACGCGGCGCCGTGGCCGGACGACCCGCGCGGGTTCCCGTAGAGGACCGCGAACCCGGCGTCGAGGAGCGCGTGCGCGTCGATGGAGAACGCCTCGCCGAACGCGAGGTGCGGGCCGCCGTGGATCATGACGACCGCGGGGTGCGGGCCGCGGCCCTGCGGCACCGCGAGCCACGCGTCGCTCGCGCCCGCCCCGCCCTCGACGCGCAGCCGCCGGAACGCCGGACCACCCCCGACGTCGGCGCCGAAGCGCGTGACCGGCCGCTCGACACCCGAAGGATCGATCGCGTGGATCTCGACCGGTCGGTCCGCGCGCTGCGACGACACGAACACCGTGCCGCCCCCGATCGCGACCGGCGAGGCGCAGCGCGGTCCGTCGGCGAGGACGGTCACCGCGCCGTCGGGGGAGAGCGCGAGCACCGCGAGCTCCCCGCCGCGCCCCGCGCGCACGACGAGCCGGTCGCCGTCGCCGAGCAGGACCGTGTCGGAGGAATCCGCCGCCTCCGCGGGGCTGTCGCCGTAGACGTCGCCGAAGAGCGAGAACCCCTCGACCGCCGGGAGGCGCTCGGCCTCGCCGCTCGCCGCGTCGACGAGGAAGATCGCCGCCTCGCTCCACGCGCCGTCGGGCCGCGCGACGAGGACCGCGATGCGGCCGTCCCCGAGCCATGCCGTGATCGCACCGTGCCCCGCGGGGACGGCCGCCTCGCGCACGCGCACGCCCACGCCCGTGCCGGGTTCCACGATCCGCACGCGCTGATCGCTGCCCTCCCCGTCGGGGTCGAGGAACACGCTCGCCGCGAGCAGCCGTCCGTCCGGCGACCATCGCGGGTTCCCCCAGCGCCAGCCGTCGTCGGTCACCCACGTCGCTTCGCCGGTCGAGAGGTCCACGACCGCGAGCTGCGGCGGGTCCTCGAGTTCCCCGAGACCGTCGAACGTGAGCACCGGCCGCGTCCATCGGAACGGACGGGTCCGGTCGATCGTCGCGTAGCGGCGCGCGGCGTACGCGATCCTCGCGCCGTCGGGCGACCACGCGACGGGGCCGATCGGCGCCGGCGCGGCGTCGAGCTGACGTGCCGCGCCCGTCCGCGCGTCCGCGACGACGACGCGCGCGGCGGCGTCCTCGCCCTCGAGGAGCGCGACGCGGTCGCCCGCGTTCGAGAAGACCGCGACGCGTCGTCCCGGCGTCGCCCACGCCGGCGTCGACACCTCCCCGCTCGCGACGTCGATCGCGACGAGCGAGGTCGTCACCTCCTCGGCGCCCGGCGCGACCGCGACGAGCGTGGCCGCGAGCGTCGCGCCGTCGGGTGACGCCGACACGTGCGTCGGCGCGGGGATCGCGAGGAGGTCGTCGGTGCGCGTCACGATGCGCTCCTCCCGGGGGTCGACGCGAAGAGCTCGCGCGTGTACGGGTCGCGCGGCGCGGCGACGAGCTGCGCGGCCGGTCCCTCCTCGACGACGCGCCCGCGCCGCATGACGTACACGCGATCGGCCACCTGGCGGACGACCGCGAGGTCGTGGGTGATGAACAGGATCGAGAGCCCGAGGTCGGCGTGGAGGTCGTTCAGGAGG
>JBJTYK010000242.1:0-2381 GCA_046082745.1 Actinomycetota bacterium
GGCCCATGGCCCCCCCAGGGGCCCCCCCCGGGGCGCAGCCCCCCCGCTCCGCCTCGAGCCGCTCGAGGTCGACGTCCTCGTGGGAGATGTGCGTCATCGACGCCGCGATCGCGCGGTGGCCCGCGGTCGTCGCGATGAGCCGGTGCATCTCCTGCGCGACGCGGCGGTACGTCGGGTGGCCCTGCGGGGACGAGCGGAGCTCGATGAGGTGCATCGCCTCGCGGGCGGTCATCTGCATCGAGAACCGGACCCGGTACGCCATCGCGACGGCGTACTGCGCGACGTCGAGGCCCGCCTCGCCGGCGATCTCGCCCCATTCGTGCGCGGACTCCTCCATCGCGGCGTGCCAGTCGCCGTCGAGCCCCGCGTCGGCGACCTGCGGCGGGGTCTCGTAGCCGTGGCGCGGGGAGAGGCGCTGCCACTCGATCGTGAGCGGCCGGTGGCGCTGGAGGTCGCGGAACGCGCCGTAGTCGCAGAGCACGTCGAACCGGTACGAGGTCCGCTCGAACGCGCGGCCCGGCTTGTGGCGGCGGTTCGCGCGATCGCCGATCGCCGCCCGGAGGACCTCGGTGCGCTCGGCCTCGCTCATCGTGTGCGCGAGCGACTGGAGGCGGTCGTCGGGCAGGTCGGCGTGCGCGTAGAGCGCCGCCGCGATGACCTTTTCCTCGCCGAGCGGGTCGTAGTCCGTGAGGGTCACCATCTCGCGCGGCCCCGGTTCGACCCCTTCCGTGAAGCGCGCGGCGACGGCGGCGCTCGCTTCGCGCGTGGCCTCGAGGTAGTTCGACCAGGCGACCCCGCGGTCCTCGAGGTCGACGCGCTTCAGGAACGCCGGGATGACCTTGCGGAGCTCCACGAGCATGCGGTCCGCGTACTCCCGGACCTCGGCGAGCGGGTGCGCGCGCATCCGCAGGAGGCTCTGCTCGTAGCTCTGGCCGCTCGCGTAGATGCCGAGGTTCGAGCGGGTGCCGGCGGGCAGCAGGAGCCGGAGCGTGTCGCAGGTCTTCGCGGTGATCGTCGCGCGGTAGACCGGGTCGGGGTCGGCGGGGTCCTGCGGGAAGCGCTCGCGGAAGTAGGCGTAGAGCGGATCGAACATCCGGCCGTACGCGGCGAACGTCCGCTCCGCGTACGCGACGTAGCGTTCGCCGAGCCGACCGCCCTCGAGCTCGGGCGGGACGGTGAGCCGCAGGCGTCCGCCCGGGCGGTCGTCGTAGCGCAGGTAGCGGGTGGACTGCTCGAGGTACGCGGCGAGGCGTCCGCGCTCGAGGATCTTCGCGAGGAGCTGCGAGGCCTGCTCGCACGCGAGGTGGAAGCCGCCGAGCTGCGCGACGGAGTCGTCGCCGTACTCGATGAAGACCCGCTCGTAGAGCCGCTCGGCGGCGTCCACCTTCACGCCCTCGGCGCCCGGCGCGTGACCGGTCGCGAGCTGGTCGGCGAACTCGTCGAGGAACAGCCGCCGCAGCGACTTCGTCGTGCGCGAGTACCGCGCGAAGAGCGCGCCCTTCACGACCTCCGGGAGGTTCGTGAGCGCGAAGACCGGACCCTCGAGGTTCGTGAAGTGCGGCGTGAGGCGCGCGCGTTCCTCATCCGTGAACGTCTCCTCGGCGAACCAGAGCGTCACGGGGTCGGCGAGGGCGTCGGGGAGAAGGTCGGGCTCGGGATCGGGGGCAGCGTCGGGGAGGGCGACGGCGAGGGTTCCGCGCCGCCGCCGGAGAGCACGACGGTCGTGCCCGCCGTCACCTCGGTGCCCGGCGCGGGGTCCTGGACCGCGACGCGGTTCGGGTTGGGGCAGAGCGGGTTCGTCTCCGCGGCCGTCTCGGAGATCGTCGGGTTCAGCCCCGCGTCGCGGAGCGTCGAGGACGCCGTGCCGAAGCTCTGGCACCGGACGTCGGGGACGATCACGGTGCCGATGCCGCTCGACACGTAGAGCGTGATCGTCGAGCCGTACGGCTGGGCGGCACCCACCGCGGGGTCGGTGCGCGTCGCGAGGCCGACGTCGACGGTCTCGCTCGCCTCGTTCGCGACGAGCACCTGGAAGCCCGCCTGGCCGAGGACGATCTTCGCCGCCGCCTCGGAGAGCCCGGAGACGTCGGGGACGAGCGCGCTCTCGGGAAGGACGACCACCGTGAGCACGACCTCGGTCCCCTCGGCGACCGTCGCGCCGGCACCGGGGTCCTGCGCGACGACGGTGCCGGGGTCGCGGGTGTCGTCCTCGACCTCGACGAGCGCGTCGGACACGACGAGGCCGCGTTCCTCGAGGATGCCGGTCGCCTGCGTGAGCGGGAGCTCGAGGACGCTCGGCACGACGACGTCGACGGTCCCCGGGCCGACGATCGCGCGCGTGAAGAGGAAGAGGCCCGCGAGCACGCCGATCGCCGCGA
This sequence comes from Actinomycetota bacterium, assembly GCA_046082745.1. Lineage (GTDB taxonomy): Bacteria > Actinomycetota > UBA4738 > UBA4738 > HRBIN12 > JBJTIF01. Next base: position 2,379 of record JBJTYK010000242.1, read on the forward strand.
TGC
>JBJTYK010000243.1:0-5413 GCA_046082745.1 Actinomycetota bacterium
GGGGGGTAGCGCGGACCCTGCGGTTGATGCCCGCCGCGGCCTCGGTCTCGCCGAGGTTCGCGAGCAGCATCCCCATCGCGCCGATCGCGGCGAGCGGGTTGATCGTCCCCTTCCCCGTGTGGTCGGGCGCGGTGCCACCGATCGGCTCGAACATCGACACGCCGCCGGGGTTGACGTTCCCGCCCGCGGCGATGCCCATCCCGCCCTGGATCATCGCGCCGAGGTCCGTGATGATGTCGCCGAACATGTTGTCGGTGACGATGACGTCGAAGCGCGACGGCTGGTCGAGGAAGTAGATGCACGCCGCGTCGACGTGGACGTAGTCGGTCGCGACGTCGGGGTACTCGTAGGCGACCTCGTCGACGACCCGCTGGTAGAGGTCGCCCGCGAACGTGAGGACGTTCGTCTTGTGGACGAGCGTGAGCTTCCCGCGCCGACCCGGACGCATCGCGTACTCGAACGCGTACCGGACGATCCGCTCGACGCCGTGGCGCGTGTTCACGGACTCCTGGACGGCGACCTCGAGCGGCGTGCCCCTGCGGTGGAAGCCGCCCGCGCCCGAGTAGAGGCCCTCGCTGTTCTCGCGGATCACGACGAAGTCCACGGCCTCGGGGGCGTGGGAGGGGACGAGCGTCTCGACGCCGGGGTAGCGCACGACCGGGCGGAGGTTCACGTACTGGTCGAGCTCGAAGCGGATCCGCAGGAGGAGCTCGCGCTCGAGGATGCCCGGCTTCACGTCGGGGTGACCGACCGCGCCGAGGTAGATCGCGTCGAGGCCGCGGAGCGCGTCGAGCTCCTCGCGGGGCAGGACCTCGCCGCTGCGCAGGTAACGCTCGCCACCGAGGTCGAACCCGACGAGCTCGACCTCGAAGCCGTCGCGGACGGCCTCGAGGACCTTCAGGCCCTCCCGGACGACCTCGGGGCCGGTTCCGTCACCGGGGATGACCCCGATGCGGTACGCCGTCACGGCGTCGCCTGCGCCCCGGGGTCGGCGCCGCCCGAGGCGGGGACGACCTGGAGCGCTCGGTTGATGGCGGCGAGCCACGCGCGGGCGCTCGCCTCGACGACGTCGACGGACACCCCGCGGCCGGTCACGCGACGGCCGTCGACCTCGAGCTGGACGACGACGTCGCCGAGGGCGTCGCTGCCCCCGGTGACCGACGACACGGTGAAGTTCACGAGCCGGGCCTCGACGCCGGTCGCGCGGACGATCGCGCCGCACGCGGCGTCGATCATCCCGTCGCCCATCGCGGACTCCTCGATGACCTCGTCGCCGCGGCGCAGCCGCACGGTCGCCGTCGGCGCGAGGTGCGTTCCGCCGGCGACCTGGAGGCTCTCGAGGACGAGGAGGTCGCTCTCCGCCGCGCCGAGTTCCTCGGAGACGATCGCGGCGAGGTCCTGGTCGGTGAGCTGGATCTTCCGGTCGGCGAGCTCCTTGAAGCGCGCGAACGCGCGGTCGAGCTGCTCGCGGTCGAGCTCGATGCCGAGCTTGCCGAGCGCGTCGACGAACGCGTGGCGGCCGGAGTGCTTTCCGAGGACGAGGCTGTTGCCCTCGAGGCCGATCTCGACGGGGTCCATGATCTCGTAGGTCGCGCGGTTCGAGAGGACGCCGTGCTGGTGGATGCCGCTCTCGTGCGCGAACGCCGACGCGCCGACGACCGCCTTGTTCGGCTGGACGCCGTAGCCGGTCGTCATCGAGACGAGGCGCGACGTGCGGACGATCTCGCGGGTGTTAGGCCGTGGTGGAGGTCGAGGGCCTCGCCGCGCGTGCGCACGACCATCGCGACCTCCTCGAGCGAGCAGTTCCCCGCGCGCTCGCCGATGCCGTTCACCGCGACCTCGACCTGGCGCGCCCCGTTCAGGACGCCCGCGAGGGAGTTCGCGACCGCGAGGCCGAGGTCGTTGTGGCAGTGGGTCGAGATCACGACGTGGTCGGGGGTCTCCTCGCGCACGCGCCGGACGAGCTCGCCGAACTCCTCGGGGGTCGCGTAGCCGACCGTGTCGGGGACGTTCAGCGTCGTCGCGCCGGACTCGACCGCCGCTCGGTAGCACGCGATGAGGAACTCGAGCTCGGTGCGCGTCGCGTCCTGCGCGCTGAACTCGACGTCGTCGGTGTACGAGGCCGCGTGGCGGACCCCTTCGCGGATCGACTCGAGGACCTGGTTGTTCGACATCCGGAGCATGTCCTTCATGTGGATGTCGCTCGTCGAGATGAACGTGTGGATACGCCAGCGATCGGCGCCGCGGAGGGCCTCCGCCGCGCGGTCGATGTCGCCGGGCGTGACGCGGGCGAGCGAGGCGATGACCGGGCCCTTCACGCTCGTCGCGATCTCGCGGACCGCCTCGAACTCGCCGTCGCTCGAGATCGCGAAGCCCGCCTCAAGGATGTCGACCTTCAGCCGCGCGAGCTGCTCGGCGATCTCGACCTTCTCCGCCTTCGTGAGCGCGATGCCCGGCGCCTGCTCGCCGTCCCGGAGGGTCGTGTCGAAGATGAGGACCCGGTCCGAGCCGGAGCGGCCGAGCGCGGATACGTCAGCGTCAGGCATCCGGCGCGACCTTCTTCTCGGACTCGAGCCAGGGCATCATCCCGCGGAGCTCCCGGCCGACCTCCTCGAGCCGCGAGGAACGCGCCGCGCGGCGGAGCTCCCGGAAGCGCGGGAACCCCTCCCCGGCCTCGCCGATCCACTCGCGCGCGAACGTGCCGTCCTGGATCTCGCCGAGGATGCGGCGCATCTCCGCGCGGGCGCGGTCGTCGACGACCCGCGGGCCGCGGGTGTAGTCGCCGTACTCCGCCGTGTCGCTGATCGAGTGGCGCATCCACGACATCCCGCCCTCGTACATGAGGTCGACGATGAGCTTCAGTTCGTGGAGGCACTCGAAGTACGCGACCTCGGGCTGGTAGCCCGCCGCGACGAGCGTCTCGAAGCCCGCCTGGACGAGCGACGTCGTGCCGCCGCACAGGACCGCCTGCTCGCCGAACAGGTCGGTCTCGGTCTCCTCCTGGAACGTCGTCCGCAGCACGCCGGCCCGCGCCGCGCCGATGCCGTCCGCGTACGCGAGCGCCGTCTGGAGCGCCTTGCCGGTCGCGTCCTGATGGACCGCGACGAGCGCGGGCGTGCCGATGCCCTGCTCGTAGGTCCGGCGCACGAGGTGCCCCGGACCCTTCGGCGCGACCATCGCGACGTCCACCGTCGCGGGCGGGACGATCGTCCCGAAGTGGATGTTGAACCCGTGCGCGAACAGGAGCGTGTCGCCCTCGGCGAGGTTCGGCGCGATGTCGCTCGCGTAGACCGCCGCCTGCGACGTGTCGGGGAGCAGGACCATCGTCGCGTCGGCCTCCGCGACCGCCTCGCCGGTCGGGAGCACGCGGAGCCCGGCGGCCTCCGCCGCCGCCCACGAGCGCGACCCCTCGCGGAGGCCGACGCGCACGTCGCGCCCGGAGTCCTTGAGGTTCAGCGCGTGCGCGTGACCCTGGCTGCCGTACCCGAGGACCGCGATGCGCTTGCCCTCGAGCGCGGAGCGGTCCACGTCCTTGCCGTAGTAGATCGTCGCCATCGTCGCCTCCTAGACGCTCCCGCCGGACCACGACGGGTCCGCCGTGTCCACCGCGGCGAGCCGGCGCCTGCGCCGACCGCCGCCGAGGTCGCCGCGGTCGAGCGCGATGCGCCCCGTCCGCGCCACCTCGATGATCCCGAAGTCCGCGAAGAGATCGAGGAGCGCCTCGAGCTTCTCCGGGGTCCCCGTCGCCTCGACCGTGATCGAGGTCTGCGTGAGGTCGAGCGGCCGGACGCGGAACACGTCGCAGATCTCGAGGATCCGCGCGCGCGACTCCCCCGCCGCCTTCACCTTCACCATGAGGAGCTCGCGCTCGACGGCGGCCCCCCGGTCGTGCTCGATGATCTTCAGGACGTGCACGAGCTTGTTCAGCTGCTTCGTCACCTGCTCGAGGGGCTTGCGGTCGACCTGGACGACGATCGTCATCCGCGACTGGCCCTCCTCGTTCGTCGGGCCGACCGCGAGCGAGTCGATGTTGAAGCCGCGCGCCGCGAACAGTCCCGCGATGCGCGTGAGCACGCCCGGCTTGTCCTCGACGATGACGGAGATCGTGTGGAGGCTCATGCGACCGGGGCCTCCGCGGGATCGACCGTCGACCGCAGGCCCTCGGGCCCGAGGATGATCTCGTCGTTGCTCGCGCCGGCGGGCACCATCGGGAAGCACATCTCGCCGGCGTCGACCCGGAAGTCGATGACGACACTGCGGTCCTCGACGGAGAGCGCCTTCTCGATGACCGAGTCGACCTCCTCCGCGTGCTCGGCGCGCAGGCCGATCGCCCCGTAGGCCTCCGCGAGCTTCACGTAGTCCGGGACGTCGTAGGACAGGTACACCTGCGAGTAGCGCTCGCCGTAGAAGAGCTCCTGCCACTGGCGGACCATCCCGAGATGGGCGTTGTTCAGGATCGCGGTGATGAACGGGATGCCCTCGGTCTGCGACGTCGCGAGCTCCTGGGCGGTCATCTGGAAGCAGCCGTCGCCGTCGATCGCGATGACCCGACGGTCCGGCCGGCCGGCCTTCGCGCCGAGCGCCGCGGGGACGGCGAAGCCCATCGTCCCGAGGCCACCCGAGTTGATCCAGGTGCGGGGCTCGTTGAACCGCCAGAACTGCGATGCCCACATCTGGTGCTGGCCGACGCCCGCCACGACGATCGCGTCCTTCGCGGCCTCGTGGAGGCGCTCGACGCAGTACTGCGGCTTCAGCGGACCGTCGGCCTGCTGGTCGTAGCGGTACGGGAAGTCGCGGAGCCAGCCGCGGACCGTCCCGAGCCAGGCGGACCGGTCCGGCGTGCCGGCGGCCTCCCGCGCCGCGACGTACTCGGCGTGAAGCTTGCCGATCACGTCGCGGCAGTCGCCGACGATCGGCACGTCGGCCGCGCGGTTCTTGCCGATCTCGGCCGGGTCGATGTCGACGTGGATCACCTTCGCGCCCGGCGCGAACGCGTCGAGCTTGCCGGTCACGCGGTCGTCGAAGCGCGACCCGAGCGCGATGAGGAGGTCGGCCTTCTGCATCGCGGTCACGGCCGCGTACGCGCCGTGCATCCCCGGCATGCCGAGGGCGAGCTCGTGGTCGTCGGGGAACGCGCCGCGCGCCATGAGCGTCGTGACGACGGGGATCTGCGAGTCGACGGCGAGCTGGAAGAGCTCGCGGTGGGCCTCGGCCTTGATGACGCCGCCGCCGACGTAAAGGACCGGGCGCTCCGCCTCGAGCATGAGCTTCACGGCGGCGCGCACCTGGCGCACGTTGCCCTCGGTCGTCGGGCGGTAGCCGGGCAGGTTCACCGACTCGGGCCACGACCACGTCGTCTCGCCGATGAGGACGTCCTTCGGGAGGTCGATGAGGACCGGGCCGGGTCGGCCGG
>JBJTYK010000244.1:0-3166 GCA_046082745.1 Actinomycetota bacterium
TACGTTCGGACGGCTCGCGTTCAGCTCGACCGCGTCGACGTGCGGGGGGAGGAGACGGAACGTGGCGACGACGTCGTCCCGGGACTCGTCGGCGATGCTCGCGAGCCGCGCCGCGCTTCGCGAGCATCGCCGACGAGTCCCGCGACGACGTCGTCGCCACGTTCCGTCTCCTCGCACCGCACGTCGACGCGGTCGAGCTGAACGCGAGCTGTCCGAACGTGACCTGGGGCCGCGACCGCGACAACGAGGCGCACCTTCGGGACCTGCTCTCGGCGCTCCGCGAGCGCGCGGTGCCGCTCTTCGTGAAACTCCCGCCGTTCCGCACCGACGTCGAGCGCGAGGTCGTCCTCGCCCTCGCGCGGATCGCGCAGGAGAGCGGTGCCGACGGGCTCACGTGTTCGAACACCGCCCCGGTCGACGAGCCGCGCCTGTCCGTCGGGCGTGGCGGGCTCTCCGGCGCCGCGCTCGCGGCGATGACCCCGCGCATCGTCGAGGCGGTCCGCGAGGCGACCGGGGGAGCGCTGCCGATCAACGCCTGCGGCGGGATCGCGTCGGTCGACGCCGCGCGCGCGTGCCTCGGGGCGGGCGCGACCACCGTGCAGGTCTACACGGGGCTCCTCCACGAGGGACCCCGCCTCGCCTCGCGCCTCGCGCGCGGGCTCGCCGCCCGCTAGCCGCATCGGCCACCCGGGCCGCCCCGGGAGGGTTGCCCGGCCGCCGCGCTTCGGGGGAGGATGGCGCGCCGGTCCCGGGATCCGGCGGGGAGGTTCCGTGGACGGAGGGGCAACGGGGGGATCGGCCGGCTCGGCCGCGGCCGTCCGCCTCGACGGGGTCGTGAAGCGCTTCGGGGACGTCGAGGCCGTCGCCGGCGTCGACCTCGAGATCGCCGAGGGCGAGTTCTTCTCGATGCTCGGCCCGTCGGGCTCGGGGAAGACCACCTGCCTGCGCATGATCGCCGGGTTCGAGGCGCCGACCGCCGGGCGCGTGTTCCTGAGCGGCCGCGACGTCACGGAGGTCCCGCCGTTCGCGCGGGACGTGAACACGGTCTTCCAGGACTACGCGCTGTTCCCGCACATGACCGTGGAGGAGAACGTCGGCTACGGGCTCCTCGTGCGCAAGGTCGGGAAGCAGGAGCGCGTCGCGCGGGTGCGCGACGCGCTCGAGATGGTGCGCCTCGAGGGGTTCGGTGCGCGGCGACCGGCCGCGTTGTCCGGCGGGCAGCGGCAGCGGGTCGCCCTCGCGCGCGCCCTCGTGATGCGCCCCCGGGTCCTGCTCCTCGACGAGCCGCTCGGCGCGCTCGATCTCAAGCTGCGCCAGGCGATGCAGGTCGAACTGAAGGAGATCCAGCAGCAGGTCGGCATCACGTTCCTCTACGTGACGCACGACCAGGAGGAGGCGCTCACGATGAGCGACCGCCTCGCGGTCTTCAACCACGGGAGGATCGAGCAGATCGGCGCGCCGAGCGAGGTCTACGAGGCGCCGCGGACGGCCTTCGTGGCGGGGTTCGTCGGCGTCTCGAACGTGCTCTCGGGCGAGGCGGCGCGCGCCCTCGTCGGCTCCGCCGACCCCGTGATGATCCGGCCGGAGAAGATCCGCCTCGCGACCGAACCCGTGCTCGCGTCGGCTGATCGCATCGCGGCCGGGGGCACGGTCACGAAGGCCGTGTACCTCGGCGCGGCGACGCGCTACGTCGTCACGCTCGACCACGGCGGCGAACTCGTCGTCGTGCAGCAGAACCTCGAGGCATCCGAGGGGATGTCCGAGTCGCCCGGGAGGAAGGTGCACCTCGCGATCGAGCGGGGTGCGGTCCATCCGGTCGGGCAGGAGGGGTCCTCGGACCCGAAGGAGGAGACGGCATGAAGACACGGCTTCGCCTGTTGGCGATGCTGATGGTCCTCGGCCTCGTCGCCGCCGCGTGCGGCGGGGACGGCGGGGACGGCGGCGGTACCGGTGGCGGGGGCGAGGGCGGCGGTGTGACGAGCACCGATCCCGACGACCCGCGCATCACCGCCGTCGGGGACGGTGAGGGCGCCGTGAACATCGTCGCCTGGGCCGGCTACATCGAGGACGGGTCCACGGACCCGAACTACGACTGGGTGACCCAGTTCGAGACCGACACCGGTTGCGAGGTGACCGTGAAGACCGCGGGCACCTCCGACGAGATGGTGGCGCTCATGCAGGAGGGTGCGGGTCAGTTCGACCTCGTCACGGCCTCCGGCGACGCGAGCCTCCGCCTCGTGAAGGGCGGCACCGTGCAGCCGATCAACCTCGATCTCATCCCGAGTTGGTCGACGGTGGACCCGCGGCTGCAGGACGCGCCGTGGTTCACGGTGGACACCGACGCCGACGGCTCCGCCGAGCACTACGGGGTGCCGTACCAGTGGGGGTCGAACGTCCTCATGTACAGCACCGACGCGTTCGGCGACGTGACGCCGGATTCGTGGAGCGTCGTGTTCGAGGAGCAGACGCTCCCCGACGGCGAGTCGAACCGGGGCCGCGTCCAGGCCTACGACGGCGCGATCTACATCGCCGATGCCGCGCTCTACCTGAAGGCGACGCAGCCGGAGCTCGGCATCGTCGATCCCTACGCGCTGAACCGCGACCAGTTCAACGCGGCGCTCGACCTCCTGCGCGGTCAGCGGGAGCTCGTCGGCCGCTACTGGCACGACGCGTTCGTCCAGATGGACGACTTCGTGAACGGCGAGGCCGTCGCGAGTTCGTCCTGGCCGTTCCAGGTGAACTTCATCGAGGGCACCGGGGAACGGTTCCGCAGCGTCGTCCCCTCCGAGGGTGCGACGGGCTGGGCCGACACGACGATGATGCACTCCCAGGCGCCGCACCCGAACTGCGCCTACCAGTGGCTCGAGTGGTCGCTGAACCCGAAGCTCCAGGGCGACCTGGCCTCGTGGTTCGGCTCCGTGCCGGCGGTCAACGCCGCCTGCGAGGGCAACGAGCTGCTCGGCGAAGGCGGTTGCGACGCGAACGGACTCGGCAACTTCGACCAGATCTCGTTCTGGAAGACGCCCGAGGCCGACTGTTTCGACACCGATCCGGCGACCGAGTGCGTGCCCTACCTCGAGTGGGTCACGAACTACGTCGCGGTCATCGGAGGCCGTTGAGTCGTTCGGCTCCGGCCCTTCCGGCGCCGGGGCGGGGTCCCTCCGGG
>JBJTYK010000245.1:0-3827 GCA_046082745.1 Actinomycetota bacterium
GATCGCCGCGCTCGCGCCGAACGCCGCGATCGCGGAGCTCCTCGCCGACCCCGTCCTCGCCGCCGACCCGGTCCTCCTCGCGCACGCCGCGCTCGGCGAGCTCGCGGCGATCTGGCAGGAGGCCCCCGGGAACGACCGCACGGTCGCGGTCGCGTTCACCGAGGAGGCACCGATCCCCGCGGGGTTCCTCGCGGCGTTCCTCGACGTCGTGCGCGGCGCACCGTGGATCGCGACGCGCGGCGCGGCCGATGTCGCGGCGGACCTCGACCCCGAGGCCGCGCCGGTCGAGCTCGCGGCGCCGTCGGTCCTGCGCTTCCCCGCCGCGTACACGACCGCGATCCGCGAGGCCCGCGCGCGCCTCGCCGTCGCGGCCTCGATGCTCGCGGAGGACTCCCCCGAACCCGGCCGCCTCGCGCGCCTGCTCCTCGTCGCCGAGGGCGTCGAGTTCGTGGACGACGTCGAGCGCGGCCGCGGGTTCATCGACCGCGTCGACGGCGACGCGAGCGCGCTGCTGCGATCGGTCCGCCCGCTTCCCGGCCAGCAGGTCACGCTCACGTCCTCGGGCGGGAGCGTCGTGCCCGTGCGCGTCGAGAACCTCGCGCCGCAGCCGCTGCGCGCGAGCATCCGCCTCGTCTCGCAGCACCTCGCCGACGGCGCGGAGCAGGCGATCGTCCTGGAACCCGGCGAGATCCGCACGCTCACGTTCGAGGTCTCGCCGAAGACGAGCGGGCGCTTCCTCGTCCAGATCGAGGTCGTCTCCCCCGGCGGCGACGTCGTCTCGACGACGAAGCTCTCCGTGCGCTCGACGCAGCTGAACCGCCAGGCGCTCGCGATCGTCATCGCGGCGGGGATCCTCCTCGTGCTCCTGTGGGCGCGGCGGTTCCTGCCCGGGAGACGCGCCGCGTGAACGACGACGCCGCGCGCATCGTCGCGACCGACGGCGAACGCGGGTTCGTGCGCGCGACCGGCCTCATGTCGGTCGGCACCGCGCTCTCGCGGATCACCGGGTACCTGCGCCTCGCCGCGATGGCGTTCGCGCTCGGCATCACGGAGTCGCGCCTTCCCGACGCGTACTCGATCGCGAACATCACCCCGAACATCCTCTACGAGCTGGCACTCGGCGGGATCCTCACGTCGGTCGTCGTCCCGGTCCTCGTCGAGTGGCGCGAGCGGCGGGGGCAGGAGGCCGCGTGGGACGCCGCACGCCGGATGCTCACGCTCGCCGCGATCGGGCTCTCCGCCCTCGCGCTCGCGGCGATCGTCCTCGCGCCGTGGATCGTGCGGCTGTTCACGCTCCGCGTCGGCGCGGACGCCGAGGCCGTGCGCGCGACCGCGACGTTCTTCCTGCGGTGGTTCATGCCGCAGGTCGTCTTCTACGGCGTCGGCGCGATCGGCGGCGCGACCCTGAACGTCCACCGGCGCTTCGGTGTCGCGATGTTCGCGCCGATCCTGAACAACCTCGTCGTCATCGCGACCTTCCTCCTCTACGCGGGGCTCCCGGGGCCGGCTGCGGGCTCGGGCCTCCTCGCCACCCCCCTGCAGGAGTCCGTCCTCGCGATCGGCACGACGCTCGGGGTCGTCGCGATGACCGTGGCGCTCTGGCCGGCGATCCGCGGGCTCGGCTTCCGGTTCCACCTGCGCCCCGGGCTCCGCGACGACGCGATCCGGCGCATCGCCGGGCTCGCCGGCTGGGTCCTCGTCTACGTCGCGGTGAACCAGGCCGCGTACGCGGTCGTCCTCGTCCTCGCCGCGGAGCAGCAGGGCGGCTACACCGCGTACGCGTCGGCGTTCATGCTCTTCCAGCTGCCGCACGCGATCTTCGCGGTCTCGATCTTCACGGCGCTGCTGCCCGGGCTCTCGTCGCGCTGGGCGGCGGGCGACACCCAGGCGTTCCGGGAACTCCTCGCGCGGGGGCTCCGCGCCACGGGAGCGATCGTGCTGCCCGCCGCGCTCGCCTACCTCGTCCTCGCGCGCGAGGTCGTGCGGGTGCTCCTCGAACACGGGGTCGCGGGCGCGGCGAGCGGCGACCTCGTCGCATCCATCCTCGTCGCGTTCGCGTTCGGGCTCGTGCCGTTCTCGCTCTTCCAGCTGCTGCTCCGCGCGTGCTACGCGACGCAGGACACCCGCACGCCCGCGCTCGTGAACCTCGCGGCCGCGGCGCTGAACGTCGCGGTGAACCTCGTGCTCGTCCTGCGCTTCGAGCTCGGCGTGCGCGGGCTCGCGTTCGGCCACGCGGCGTCCTACGTCGTGGGTTCGGCGCTCCTCTACCTCCTGCTGCGGCGGAGGATCGGAGCGCTGCCGCGGGGGTCGGTCGGGCCGGCGATGCTCCGCGCCGGGGCCGCGTCGGTCGCGACGGCCGCCGTCGCGTGGGCCGCGGCGTCCGCGCTCGGGGGCGTCCTCGACACCGCGACCCTCGCCGGCCAGGTGCTCCGGCTCACGGGGGCCGTCATCGCCGGGCTTGCGACCTACGCGGTTGCTGCCATGCTGCTCGGCGTGGAGGAGGTCCGGGCCGTCGCCGCGATGGTCCGGCGGAGGAGGTCGTGAGCGTGCGGGCGCGGGAACGGTTCCGGGACGACGCCGGACTCATCGGCAAGATCATCGTCTCCTGGCTCCTGTTCCTGCTCATCGCGGTCGTCGGCGTCATCGACACCGGCGCGATCCTCATCGAGCGCTACCGCGCCGACGCGGCGGCGAGCCGCGCGGCGACGGACGCGGCGGCGGTCTACGACTCGACCCGCGACGCGGGCGCCGCGCGCCAAGCCGCGGAGGACGCGGTCGCGGAGCTCGACCGCGACGCGACGATCGTCGCCTTCGACATCACGCGCGGGCGCGTGAAGGTCGTGCTCCTCGGGAACCCGCGGACGCTCGTCGCCGAGCGGCTCGACTTCGTCCTCGGCGACCTCGTCGAGGTGCGCGTGCGCGCCGTCGCGGATCCGCCTTCCTGATGCGGGAGGCCGCCGACGCGGACCTCGTCCGGCGGCACCTCGGGGGCGACGCCGACGCGTTCGCGGAACTCGTCCGCCGCCACGAGGCGCGGGTGTACCGCATCGCGCTGCGGATGACCGGTCGTCCCGAGGACGCGCGCGACGCGACGCAGGAGGCGTTCCTGTCGGCGCTGCGGAAGCTGCGGTCGTTCCGCGGCGACGCCGCGTTCACGACCTGGCTCCACCGCGTCGCGGTGAACGCCTGCTACGACCTGCTCCGCCGCCGCGCGCGAACGCCGCTCGCCGCCGAGGAGGGGCTCGCGTTGCTCGACGACGTCGCCGCGCCGGGCGCGGACCCCGCGGAACGCACCGCCGCGGCCATCGACGTGCGCCGGGCGCTCCTCGAGGTGCCGGAGGAGCACCGCGCCGTGCTCCTCCTCCACGACGTCGAGGACCTCGGCTTCCCCGAGATCTCGGAGGCGCTCGGCATCCCCGTCGGGACCGTGAAGTCGCGCCTGCACCGGGGCCGGGTCGCGCTCGCGCGGGCGCTCGGGGAACCGACCGGCGCGGACGGAGCGTCGAACCCGTGATGGAGCCGACGGACCACCCCGAGGGCCTGCTCGCCGACGCCGTCTCCGGGCGCCTCGCGCCGGAGGAGCGGGCGGCGCTCGACGCGCACCTGTCCCTCTGCGCGCCGTGCCGGGACGAGCTCGCGGCGGCGCGGTCCGCCCGCCTTGCGCTCGAGGGCCTGCGGGCCGAGGAGGTCGCCGTGCCGGCCGGGGTCGTCGAGCCGGTGCTCCGGGAGGCGCGGAACGCGCTCGCGGAACGGGTCTCGCGGCCGGCGCGCTGGGCGATGGGCCTCGCCGCGGCCGCGGTCGTCGCGGCGCTCGCGGTCGTGGCGCT
>JBJTYK010000246.1:0-7853 GCA_046082745.1 Actinomycetota bacterium
GGGGGGGTTTCGTTGGCAAGGACCCGGACGCGGGGGGCGTGTTAACGAGGGGGGGCAGGGTGTAAAACACGACCTCCCTCGCCGCCGCCCGGGAACGCTCCCTCCCCGGGTCGCGGCGCGACGGGCTCGCCGGTCGGCCCGCGGCGCTCTACGCGTCGGCGGACGCCCACTACTCGGTGACGCGTGCGGGGGAGATGCTCGGGATCGGATCGGGCAACGTCCGCGGCATCGCGATCGACGCCGCGCGCCGGATGGTCCCCGAGGCGCTCGCCGAGGCGATCGACGCCGACCGGGCGCGCGGGGTCACCCCGATCGCCGTCGTCGGCACCGCGGGGACGACGCTCACGGGCGCGATCGACCCGCTCCTCGACATCGCGGAGGTCTGCGCCGAGCGCGACGTCTGGTTCCACATCGACGGCGCGTACGGCCTGCCGGCCGCCGCCGTGCTCCCCGAGCGCTTCGCGGGCCTCGAGCGGGCCGATTCCGTCTCGGTCGACGCGCACAAGTGGCTCTACCTCCCGAAGGCGTGCGGGGTCGTCCTCGTCCGCCGGCCAGAGGACCTCCGCCGCGCGTTCTCGCACCACGAGGGCTACCTCCACCAGGCCGCCGAGGAGGTGAACGCGGTCGACATGACGCTCGAGTACTCGCGCCCGTTCCGCGCGCTGAAGTTCTGGCTCGCGTTCCGCGCGCACGGCGCGACGCAGTTCCGGGCCGCGATCCGCCGGAACCTCGCCGAGGCGCGGCTCCTCGTCGAGGCCGCGCGCGTCCACGACGACCTCGAGGTCCTCGGCGAGCCGGAGCTCTCCGTCGTGCCGTTCCGTCACCTGCCCGCGGGCGGGGGCGACCTCGACGCGCACAACCGCAGGCTGTCCGCCGCGCTCGCCGGGGACGGCCGCGTCTACGTCGCGGCGGCCACGATCGACGGCGCGGTGTACCAGCGACCGTGCTTCGTGAACTTCCGCACGACCGACGAGGACGTCCTCGCGCTCGTCGATGTCGTCCGGGAACTCGGCGCCCGCGGGTAGCGGGCGACGGCGCCGACCCTCCTCCGCCCCCACGGCCGCGGCCGGTCGACCGCGCGTCGCCGGTAGGCTCGGAACCATGGCGATGGAGGTGGGCGAGGGCCTCGTCCGAGGAGGCCTTGCCTCCGACGAGGCGGCGCGGAGGCTCGCGGACGACGGCCCGAACGAGCTGCCGACGGCGCGCGGCCGGAGCCTCCTCGAGCAGGTGTGGGCCGTCGTCCGCGAGCCGATGCTCGTCCTGCTCATCGGCGCGGGGACGGTGAACCTCCTCCTGTCCGAGCCGCTCGACGCGATCGTCCTCACCGCGACGGTGTTCATCATCGTCGGCATCTCGATCTACCAGGAGCGAAAGACCGAGACCGCGCTCGTCGCGCTCCGGGACCTCTCCTCGCCGCGCGCGCTCGTCCTGCGCGACGGCGTCCAGCGACGGATCGCGGGCCGCGAGGTCGTCCGCGGCGACGTCGTCCTGCTCGCGGAGGGCGACCGCGTCCCGGCGGACGGCGTGCTCCTGCGCAGTTCCGGGCTCACCGTGGACGAGTCGACGCTCACGGGGGAGTCGGTGCCCGTCCGGAAGGTCGTCGCGCCGACCGACGCCGACGCGGACGCGCCGATGGGCGCGCCGGGCGGCGACGGGACGCCGTGGGTCTTCGCGGGGACGCTCGCGGTGAAGGGCCGCGGCATCGCGCTCGTGCGGGCGACGGGGCCGCGCTCGGAGCTCGGCCGGATCGGCGCGGCGCTCCGGGACATCGAGCCCGACCGCACGCCGCTCCAGGCTGAGATCGGAAGGATCGTGCGGGTCATCGCCGTCCTCGGGATCGGCGCGGCGGCGGCGGTCGTCGTCGTGTACGGGCTCACGCGCGGGGCGTGGCTCGAGGCGACGCTCGCCGGCATCGCGACCGCGATGGCGATGCTGCCCGAGGAGTTCCCGGTCGTCTTCACGGTGTTCCTCGCGCTCGGCGCGTGGCGGATGTCGCGCCAGCACGTCCTCACGCGACGCGTGCCGGTCATCGAGGCGCTCGGCTCCGTGACGGTCCTGTGCGTTGACAAGACGGGCACGCTCACGATGAACCGGATGCTCGTGTCGGAACTCGTCGTCGGCGGCGATCCGTACGTCCTCGACGACGCGCCGCTCCCGCCGCGCTTCCTCGACCTCGTCGACCACGCGGTGCTCGCGTCGCCGGTCGACCCGTTCGATCCGATGGACCGCGCGTTCCGGGAACTCGGCGGGCGGCTCCTGCCCGCCGGCGACCGGGCGCACGACGGCTGGGACCTCGTGCGGGAGTACCCGCTCTCCGAGGACCTCCTCGCGCTCTCGCACGCGTGGCGGCCGCCCGACGGGGGACCGATCGTCGTCGCGGCGAAGGGCGCGCCCGAGGCGGTCGCGACGCTCTGCCGGCTCGAGGGCGCCGCGCTCGAACGGCTCACGGCGGAGGTCGAGCGGGCGACCTCGGGCGGCCAGCGCGTGCTCGCCGTCGCGCGCGCCGTGTTCGCGCGCGAGGAGGATCTCCCCGAGGACCAACGCGACCTCCCCTTCACGTACCTCGGTCTCACGGGCCTCCGTGACCCCGTGCGTCCCGGCGCCGCGGACGCCGTCGCGGAGTGCGCCCGCGCGGGGATCCGCACGGTGATGATCACCGGGGACTACCCGGGGACCGCGATGGCGATCGCGCGGGAGATCGGTCTCGACGGCGCCGCGACCTGCGTCACCGGACCGGAACTCGCCGCGATGGACGACGCCGAACTCGCCCGGCGCATCGGATCGGTCGCGGTGTTCGCGCGCGTCGTCCCGCAGCAGAAGCTCCGCATCGTCCGCGCGCTCCAGGCGGTCGGCGAGGTCGTCGGGATGACCGGCGACGGTGTGAACGACGCTCCCGCGCTCCGTGCCGCCGACATCGGCATCGCGCTCGGCGCCCGCGGGACGGACGTCGCGCGCGAGGCCGCGGCCCTCGTCATCACCGACGACGACTTCACCTCGATCGTGCGCGGGGTGCGGCAGGGCCGGGGCATCTTCGACAACCTCCGCAAGGCGATGTCGTACCTCATCGCCGTCCACGTCACGATCTTCGGGATGTCGCTCGTGCCGGTGCTCGTCCCCGGATGGCCGCTCGTGCTCCTGCCGATCCAGATCGCCTTCCTCGAGTTCATCATCGACCCGACGTGCTCGATCGTGTTCGAGTCGGAGGGCCTCGACCCGAAGGTCATGGAGCAGCCGCCGCGCGCGCCGGGCGCGCCGCTCTTCGGCCGCCGCGGCCTCTGGCTCGCCGGACTCCAGGGGCTCTCGTCGCTCGCCGCGGTCCTCGGCGTGTACGGATGGGCGGAGCTCGGCGGACGGGCGGACGGCGCGGTCCGCTCGGTCACCTTCGCCGCGCTCGTGTGCAGCAACCTCGCGCTCATCCTCGTGAACCGCTCGTGGACGCTGCCCGCGTGGCGCGCGCTCCGCGAGCGCCGCAACCCCGCGCTGCGGTGGATCCTCGTCGCGGCGACCGGACTCCTCCTCGTGGCGCTCGTGGTGCCGGTCGCGCGCCGCGCGTTCGACTTCGGTCCGATCGGGCCGCTCGACTGGGCGGTCGCGCTCGGCGCGGCGGTGCTCGGCGTGTCGTGGTTCGAGGTCTACAAGCGCGTCGCGGGCGCGCGGCGCGCGTAGGCGGCGTGCGCGGCGGACCCCGCTGCTACCATCGCCGCGTGATCGCCTTCGACGGCGCGCTCGTGACCGAGATGACCGAGCACGCGCGGCGCGAGTTCCCGAACGAGGCCTGCGGCATCGTCGCGGGCGCCGCGGGCCGTCCGGTGAAGGTCTTCCCGATGCGGAACGCCGACCGCAGCCCCTCGCGCTACCGGCTCGACCCGCGCGAGCAGCTCGCGGTCTTCGACGAGCTCGACCGCGAGGGGTGGGATCTCCTCGCGATCTTCCACTCGCACCCGACCTCGGCGGCCTACCCGTCCGAGACCGACCGTCGGCTCGCGCACTACCCGCAGGCGCTCCACGTGCTCGTGTCGCTCGTCGATCCGACCGCGCCGGAGGTCCGCGCGTTCCGCATCGCGGACGACGCGGTCGTCGAGGAGGAGGTCGAGGTCGCGTGACGACCTTCAGCGAGGCCGAGCTCCGCCGCTACGCTCGCCACATCATCCTGCCCGGCGTCGGCGCGGACGGACAGGAACGGCTCCGCGCGGCGAGCGTGCTCGTCCTCGGCGCGGGCGGCCTCGGCTCGCCGGCCGCGACGTACCTCGCCGCCGCCGGCGTCGGGCGGCTCGGCATCGTCGACGACGACCGCGTCGAGGAGTCGAACCTCCAGCGCCAGATCCTCCACGCGACACCCGAAGTCGGGCGCCGGAAGATCGAGAGCGCGGCCGAACGCATCCGCGCGCTGAACCCCGCGATCGAGGTCGTCCCGTACGACGTCCGGCTCGACGCGACCAACGCCTTCGAGGTCCTCGGGCCGTGGGACGTCGTCGTCGACGGCACCGACAACTTCCCGACGCGCTACCTCGCGAACGACGCGACGCAGCTGCTCGGCCGGCCGCTCGTCCACGGCTCGGTGCAGCGCTTCGACGGGCAGGTGACCGTGTTCCTGCCCGGGCGCGAGGCCCCGTGCTACCGGTGCCTGTTCCCGGTCCCGCCGGCGCCCGGCACCGTCCCCTCGTGCGCCGAGGGCGGCGTCCTCGGGGTCCTGCCCGGCATCGTCGGCGCGATCCAGGCGACCGAGGCGGTGAAGCTCGTGCTCGGGATCGGCGACGCGCTCGTCGGCCGGCTCCTCGCGTTCGACGCGCTGCGGATGACGTTCTCGGAGGTCCGCTTCGCGCGCGACCCCGCCTGCCCCATGTGCGGCGACGCGCCGAGCGTGACGGCGCTCGTCGACTACGACGCGTTCTGCGGCATCACCGCGGGCTGACCGCGCCCGCGGCCGCGCCTCAGCGGAGTTCCTCGACGAGCGGCGCGATCCAGTCGGCCGCCATCCGCAGGAACTCCGGGTCGTCGTTCAGGCTCGTGAGCGAGAGCGTCTCGACGCGGCCCTCGAGGTCGCGGCGCAGGTAGCCGATGTCGAGGATCGTCTCGTGGTTGTCGGTCACGAACCCGATCGGCGCGAACAGGAGCGCTCGCGCGCCGAGCGAGATGAGCCGCTCCGCCGCGACCGCGACGTCCGGCGAGGTCCACGGCCCGGGCTGCGCGTGGTTCATCCAGCCGATGCTGATGAGCGGGAAGCGCGCGGTGAGCCGGTCGCGCACCGCCTCGAAGAGCGCCTGGCTCGCGGCGAGTCCGGTCTCCCATCCGCGGGACTTCAGCGGCAGGCCGTGGATCGTGAGGACGACGCCGATCTGCGTCGGCGCGAAGCGCTCGAGGAGCGGGGCCGCGCCCTCGACGACGTGGCGCGCGAGCCGGTCGCGGAACTCCTCGCGGGCGTCGAAGGCGGGCAGGTAGCGCATCGCCGCGGGCCAGCCCTCGCCGAGCGCGGCGTTCACCTGCTCGACGGTGACGCCGCTCGTGTAGACGGAGTCGACGACCATGAACGGGTAGAGGACGAGCTTCTCGTGGCCGCGCTCGCGGATCGCCTCGATCGCGCGCTGCGGCAGGTGCTCGGGCGTGAACGAGAACGCCTTGAACACCTCGACGTCGTCGCCGAAGCGCTCGCGGAGGTTCCGCTCGATCCCGGCGCGCTGCGCCTCGAAGATCGCGTTGTGCGGGGAGGTGAAGCCGTCGGCGGCGACCCACTCCGCGCGCACCTTCTTCTCCGCGCGCCGCGAGAGGAACGGGATGAGCCGGTCGGGGATGCGGGCGAACTTCTGCACGAGGTGGCGGAACGAGAGCTCGTTCCACGCGAGGAAGCCCTCGTGATCCTCCGGCTCGCCGTAGCCGGTCACGAGGACGGCGACACGTGCGGTTCGGTCCATGGGAGCGCTCCTCCGGGGTGGGGGCCTCTATCGTAGGGGAGACCCCCCGGAGGCCCCCCTGCAGCCGCTCACCGCACGCACGGACGTCCGCCGCCACGGCGGCAAGGCCGTCCACCTGCGCCGACTCGTCGAGGAGGGGCTTCCCGTGCCGACGGCGTGGATCGTCGACGTCGAGGAACTCGCAGCGATCGAGCGCGGGGGCGATGCCCCCGCGATCGATCCCGGTCGCACGTACGCGGTCCGGTCCTCCGCGACGGTCGAGGACGGCGAAGCGCGGAGTTTCGCCGGCCAGTTCGCGAGCGTCCTCGACGTCCCCGGCACCGCCGCCGCGCTCGGCGAGGCGCTCCGCGCGGTCGCGGCATCGGCGCGGACCGACGCCGTCGCCGGCTACGCGCGCGCCGCCGGCATCGACCCCGCGTCGATCCGGATGGCCGCCGTCGTGCAGGAGATGGTCCCCGCCGTCGCGGCGGGCATCGCGTTCAGCACGAACCCGATCACCGGCCTGGAGGAGGTCGTCGTCGAGGCGGTCGCGGGCGGCGGCGAGGCGCTCGCGCAGGACGGCGCGACGCCGTCGCGCTGGGTCGATCGCTTCGGCGCGCTCACCGAGCGACCCGACGCGGGGCCGATCGGCGATGACGTCGCGCTCGCGATCGGCCGCGAGGTCCGGCGCGTCGCGGCGGCCGTCGGCGTCCCCGTCGACCTCGAGTGGGTCGCCGACGGCGAGCGCGTGTGGTGGGTGCAGCTGCGTCCGATCACCGCGCTCGCGCGGACCCCGATCTACTCGAACCGGATCTCGCGCGAGGTGTTCCCCGGGATGATCGCGCCGTTCGTGTGGTCGCTGAACACGCGCTTCGTGAACCGCGCCTGGCACCGGCTCATCACGCGGGCGATCGGTCCGAACGCGATCGATCCCGACGCGCTCGCGCGTCCGTTCGCCTTCCGCGCGTACTTCGACATGGGCGCGTTCGGCGAGGTCTTCGCGTCGTTCGGGATGCCGCGGCGCTCGATGGAGATGCTCCTCGGCCTGCCGACGGGGGAGGAGCGACCGCGGATGCGCCCGTCGGCGGCGTCGCTGCGGAAGGTCCCGCGCCTCCTCGCGCTCGCGGGCACCGCGCTCCGCTTCCCCGGCCGGGTCCCCCGCGACCTCGCGCGGCTCGACGCGCGCGTCGCGGGGATCGTCGCGACCGACCCGGACGGGCTCGACGCCGACGCGCTCCTGCGGCGCATCGACGATCTCAGCGACGTGCTCCGCGACTACGCGTGGATGAACATCCTCGGGCCGTTCCTCCAGATGGGATGGACGGCCGCGCTCCGGCGCCGCGCGGACGGCGCGGCCGAGGCGCTCGACCCGGGCCGCGAGGCGCCGGAGCGCCGCGCGATCGATCCCGGGAGCGCGATCGCCGACCTCGCCGCGCTCCTCGCGACGCTCCCCGCCGACGCGCCGGAGCGGCTGCGCGCCGCGGGCGCCGAGGCGGTCGACGACCCGCGGTGGCGCGAGGCGTGGTCGGGGTTCCTCGCGCGCTTCGGACACCTGAGCGACCGACCGAACGACTGCTCGGTCCCGTCGTGGCGCGAGGAGCCGGAGGTCCCGCTCGGGCTCGTCCTCGGCCACGCGCCGACGACGTCCGCGGCCGCGTCGCCGCACGCGCTCGAGGGGAGCCGCGCGTGGCGCCGCGCCGCCCGCGCGCGCGTCCAGCGCGAGACGATCGGTTACGGCTACGCGCGCGCGTACGCCGCGTTCCGTCCGACCGTCCTCGCGCTCGGCGAGCACCTGCGCGACCGCGGCGCCGTCGCGGAGCGCGACGACGTGTTCCTCCTCGACCTCGCCGAGGTGCGCGCGCTCGTCGCGGGGGGCGACGTCGCGGCCCGCGCGCTCGTCGCGCAGCGGCGCGCGGCGTTCGCGGACCTGCGCGACCTCGAGATGCCGGAGACGATCGTCGGCGA
>JBJTYK010000247.1:0-20431 GCA_046082745.1 Actinomycetota bacterium
CCGGGCGCCACGACCTTGCGGCGACCGCTCGCGCGTCCGCCGCGATCGCCCGCGCCGCCCACGACCTCCGCGACCGCATCGCCTCGCTCGAGGCGAACCCGCTCCTCGTCGGCCCGACCGGCGCGGTCGCCGTCGACGCCCTCGCCGAGGCGCGGTAGGGATGCTCCTCGGCGTCGCGGCGGCGCTCCTGTGGGGCGCCGCCGACTTCGCGACCGCGCTCCTCGGCCGTCGGCTCCCGCTCGTCGCGATGGTCGTCGTCGTCCAGCTCGCGGGCCTCGTCGTCGCCGCGGGGATCTGGCTCGTCGTGCGCCCCGCCACCGACGCCCCCGCGATCGAGTACGCGATCCTCGCGCTCGACGGCATCGTCTCGGCGATCGGCTACATCGTCGTCTACCGCTCGCTCGTCCTCGGCCCGATCGCGCTCGTCTCGCCGATCGCCGCGACGTACGCGGTCGTCGCGGTGCTCCTCGCGGTCGTCGTCCTCGGCGAGCGCCTCGGGCCGCTCCTGCTGCTCGGCATCCTCGTCACGATGGGCGGCGTCCTCCTCACCGCGACCGACCTGCGGGCAGCGCGTCCTCGGCGTCCGGAGGGCCAGCCCTCGGGCGTGCCGCTCGCGCTCCTGTCGGCGCTGCTGTTCGGCATCGCGACCTTCATCCTCGGCCGCGGCGCGCAGGAGGTCGGATGGCTCCCGGCGACCCTCCTCAGCCGGACCTTCACCGCCGTCGCGGCGATCGGCATCGCCGGCATCCGCCGCGAGCCGCTCCGGCTCCCGGACCGCCGCTCGTACCTGCTCGTCGCGGGGCTCGGGCTCCTCGACCTCGTCGCGCTTGTCGCGTTCACGTACGGGAGCACGCTCGCGCCGGTCTCGCTCGTGATCGCGGCCGCCTCGACGTTCCCGCTCGTCCCGGTCGCGGGCGGCGTGCTCTTCCTCGGGGAACGCCCCGCGCCGTGGCAGTACCTCGGGATCGCCGCCGTCATCGGCGGGCTCGTGTACCTCGGCCTCGTCGCCTGAGACCCCGATCTCGGAACGGGAACGCGGCCGCGGGCGCCACGACGATCCTCAGGCGAGGTCGATGACGATCGTCTTCAGTTCCGTGAGCCGCTCCATCGCGTGCCGCCCGCCGACCCGACCGACGCCGCTCGCGGACCCCGCGCGCCCACCGAACGGCAGGTGCGATTCCCAGTAGTTCGTGCCCTCGTTCACGTTCACCCAGCCCGCGCGGACGGCCTCGGCGTAGCGCAGGCCCCGACGCAGGTCCGCCGTGAACACCGCCGACAGGAGCCCGTACGGCGAGCCGTTCACGAGCGCGATCGCCTGGTCCTCGTCGTCGATCGCGGAGACCGGCGCGACCGGTCCGAACGTCTCGTCGCGCGCGATCGCCATGTCGTCGGTCACGCCGTCGAGGACGGTCGGCGCGTAGAAGAGGTCGCTGCCGAGCCCACCCGCGCGCGAGCCGCCCGCGAGCACCCGCGCCCCGCGCGCCCGCGCATCGGCGACGTGCCCGTCGGTCTTCGCGGCGACGCCCGCGTTGTTCAGCGGCCCCATCGTCGTCGCGTCGTCGAGCGGGTCGCCGATCCGGACCCGCTCCGCGACCGCCGCCGCGAGCCGCTCGACGAAGGCGTCGTGGACCGAGCGCTGCACGAGGATCCGCTCGCCCGCGGTGCAGCTCTGCCCCGCGTTCAGGAAGCACGCGACGAGCGTCGCCGCGACCGCGCGGTCGAGGTCGGCGTCGTCGAGGACGACGAGCGGTCCGTTGCCGCCCATCTCGAGGAGGAGCTCCTTGCCCGCGGCGCGCTCCGCGACGCGGTGGCCCGTCGCGATCGACCCGATGAAGCCGACCGCCTGCGTCCCCGGGTTCGCGGCGATCTCGTCGCCGACGACCGGCCCGGGTCCCGTGACGAGGTTCAGCACCCCGGGCGGCAGGTCGGCCTCCGCGAAGCACTCCGCGAGCGCGACCGCGCAGATCGACGTCGACGGCGCGGGCGCCCAGACGACGGCGTTGCCCGCCGCGAGTGCCGGCGCGATGAGCTCCGCGGGCATCGTGTACGGCCAGTTCCACGGGCTGATGACCCCGACGACGCCGCGCGGCACCCGCTGGAGGAGCACGCGCTTGCCCGCGTCGACCGACGGCGCGAGCGAACCCTCGAGCCGCGTCGCGTCGGCCTCGGCCATCTCGAGGTAGGCCATGAGCTCCTCGACCTCGCCGCGGGCCTCCGCGGCGAGGGGCTTGCCCTGATCGAGCGTGAGGGTGCGGGCGAGGTCCTCGCGCCGCGCGTCGATCGCCTCGAGGACCCGACGCATCGCGCGGGCGCGGTCGAAGGCCGAGAGCGCCGCCCACGCCGGCCACGCGCGCCCGGCGGCGGCGATCGCGCGCCGCGCGTCCTCGCGGCTCCCCTCGGGGACGGTCCCGAGGACCGCGCCGGTCGCGGGGTTCGTCGCCTCGGAGGTCGCCCCGTCCTCGGCGGCGCACCACGCGCCGTCCACGAACATCCGGTGGGTCGTCGTCACGGCGCGAGCCTAGCGGGGCGAGGACGCGCGGCGCACGACCCCGCACGGCGCCCCGCACACGACCCCGGGAACGGGCCGGAGGCGGCCCGAAGGGCCGCCTCCGGCTCCGATACCGCGTCGCCGCGGAGCGCTACTCGACCGGGATCTCCTGGTAGACCGCCTTCAGGTCGATCCCCTGCGAACGGCGCACCACCCGCGCCGCGACGTACACGACGAGCGCGAGGGCGTACATCGAGCCCATGAAGTACAGGGACTCCCTGTTGTTCACCGCGTAGTTCGCGTCGGTGAACCACTGGAACAGGTTGAACCCGAGGAACGCCGCCGTGAGGGTGCCCGACACCGTGATGAGCGGGATGCCGAGGACCTTGTAGCGGGCGATCGCCGAGTTCGCGTAGAGCGTCTTCTTCCGCCACGGGAGCACCGCCGCCGCGATCGACGTCCCGAAGAACGTCATCGCGATGACGAGCACCGCGTCGAGGATGTACGTCGCGAAGTTCGCCGTGTAGACGTACAGGTACCCGACCACGACGGACGGGACGAACATCAGGAGCAGCGCCCAGACCGGCACGTGCCGCTTCTCGCTCACCTCGGCCACCTTGTCCGGCAGGACGCGGTCGAAGGCCGCCGCGAAGATCACCCGCGTGGAGGAGAGGAACAGCGTCCCCGCCCACCCGAGGAACCACGCGCCGAACATGAGGATGAGGAGCAGCTGCACGATCGTGTTCTTCAGGAACATCGCCACGAACATCGGCGCGTACGCGAACACCGGCACCTGGGGCGGATCGGCCCCGTAGAACTGGAACCAGTAGTTCGTGCCGGCGGCGTTGAAGAACTCCCAGCCGAAGAACTTCGCCGACAGGAGCAGGAACACGATCGCGATCGCGATCGTGACCCACAGGCCCCACATCATGCCCGACATCACGCGCTTGAAGTCGCTCGCCCCGCGGACCTCGCCGTAGAGCGTGGCGCCCCAGTTCGGGTAGAGGATCCAGAACGTGAGGAACGGGATGAGCTTCAGCGTGTCGATGCCGAACAGGTTCGAGAGGCCGAGCGGGCCGGGCACGTAGTCGCCCGCCTGGGCGATCGTCGCGGCGTACACGTCGCCGCTCGTCCCGAACATCCGCGCCGACTCGCTGTTGAACGCGTCGATGAAGCCCGCGTTCGACCCGAACAGCATCACGAGGAACATGATCGCGAGGCCGCCCATCCCGACGAAGAAGCAGTACTTCTGGATCTTCGCGTAGCCCTCCATGCCGAGCGAGACGAGCCACCCGGCGAGGACGACCGTGAGGAGGATGACCGTGAACAGCCCCGCCTGCGTCCCGAAGAACTCCCCGAGGCCCGAGAGCCCGAGGATGTAGGCGAGCGGCTGGAGCACCTCCGCGAGGAGGATGTTCCCGTAGATCGGGGTCCAGTACCAGAGGATGAACCACCATCCGGTCACCGCGAGGACGAAGCCGATCCCGCCGCCGAGCACCCGGCTCTGCCACACGTAGTCACCGCCGGCGCGCGGCATCACCGAGATGAGCCCCGCGTACGTGATGACGAGGAACGTGCAGAACACGCCCGAGATGAGCAGCGCGGGAAGGACCTGACCGCCGGGCACGAACCCGAGGACCGACAGCCCGTAGAACAGGCCGAGGGTCACGAAGTTCACGGACATGAACGAGTACAGGAAGGAGTCGAACCGGGACCATCCCTTGACGAGCCCGGTCGCCTTCCGCAGGAACAGCGCAGGAGCCTCTCCTGCTACCGCCATACATTCCCCCCTTCAGGGTTCATCCGTTCACGAGCTGGTAGCTCTTCACCTTCTTCTTCTTCGGGTCGATCGTGACGACCGCGGCCTGGAGGATGCCCTCCTCGTAGGAACTGCCGGGGTTCAGCGCGAGCGTCGACCCGATCCGCGTCGCGCCGCGGCTCTCGTGGATGTGCCCGTGGAGCGAGAGGATCGGCTGGAACGAGGCCACCGCGTCCCGGACGGCGGTCGAGCCGACCGGGCGGAGCGCCTGTCCGCCGGAGACGTACGTGAGGTCGTCGTTCAGCGCCGGCGCGTCGTCGAGCTTCGAGCCGTACGGCGGCGCGTGGAAGTTGAAGATCGTCGTCGAGGGGTCGCCGGCGTGGGCGAGGGCCCGCCCGATCCGCACCGCGAGGTCCTCCTCGGAGGCCTCCCGGAAGGTGTGCCAGGGGGTCGGGTTCGTCCACCCCATCGAGATGAACCGGAACCCGTCGATCTCGATCGGGTGGTCCTCGTCGCCGGTCTCGACCGCCTGGGCGTCGGCGAGGACGTCGTCGATCTCGAACATGTCGTCGTTCGCGGGGCAGGCGATGACCCGGACCCCGGAGCCGCGCATCTTGTCCTCGGCCATCGAGATCCAGCGGGCCGTGCCGTCGAGCATGACCTCCTTGAACCGGCGGTCCACGAGCCCCTCGTCCTGCTGCATCGCGACGTACTCGTCGGCGGTGATCCGGATGGGGTAGTAGCCGCGGTTCATGACCCGCTTCTCGAACTCGAGGACCTCGGCCTCGGTCTCGAGGAGGTCCCGGTGGTCCTGGAGGGAGGCCTCCCAGGTGCCGTTGCCGCGGGCGACGATCGGGACCATCGCCTTGCCGGTGACGTCACCGCCGAGGATGACGACGTCGGCCGTGTAGAAGGCGCCGGCGTTCAGGAACTTGCGCCAGCAGATCTCGGAGCCGTGCAGGTCCGTGACGTAGAAGATCTTCAGCACCGGCCGTCCCCCCTCGGGGGGGAAGTGAACCCCCTCCCGGACGGGAGCGCAAGCGCGCCCCCGGGGTTCAGGGGCTCAGGGGTTCGGGATGACCCGCAGGGGAGCCCCGCCCGAGGTCGCCTTCGAGCGCCGGGGGTTCAGGCCCGGCTGCGGGGCCGGGGTGCCGAAGGGCTCCCCGAGGGCGATCGTGGCGAGCCGCATCGTCTCGAGCAGGCGGTCGAGGGTCGAGATGTCGACCGTGACGAGCACCCGGTAGCGCACCCGAAGGAACCGGCCGTGGAGCTCCGCCCAGGTCTCGATGACGATGCCGTCGAAGTAGGCGCGGAACCGCACCGGTTCCCCCGTGAGGAAGACCGACTCGTACGGGGCGCCGAAGACGCTCTCGCCGCCGTAGGCGTCCCAGATCAGGCGCCCGACCGGGGCGTCGCTCGGGCGGATCGTCTTCGAGATCGAGACGAAGCGGAACTCCCGGTCGAGCAGGAAGTCCCCGTCCCATTGCTCCTCGGGGTCAAGCGGTGTCCGGTCATCCGACACGGTGAACCCCCCCGCTACTCGATGAGGTCGGCGTGGGAGGGGAGGTCCACCGACGTCGCCTGGACCCCGAGCGCCTCCTGGACGCTCGCGAGCACCGCCCGCGCGACCTCGCGGCGCTGCGCGTCGAGCTCGCGGAGGAGCTCCTCGCGAAGGCTCCGCATCTCCTCGCGCAGGCGCGACGCCTCGTCGGCCTCGAGCCCCTCGCCCGTCGGCGCGCCGAGCAGCCACTCGACGCGGGTGCCGGTGATCCGCCCGATCTCGCTCAGGCGATCCCACGGGACCGACTGGTCGGGGCGCTCCCAGTTCTGGATCGAACGCCAATGCACGCCCATCTGCGCGGCGAGCTGATGCTGGCTGAAGCCCGCCTGCTTGCGGGCCTGCGCGATCCTCCGGGAGATCGCGGGTGGGTCGAGTTCCATGGTCCCTCCTCCGGCCACACGGGGTCCCGACGACCCCGCCCCTCCGGGCCTGGGCACACCCTAGGCGCGTGGACGGAGTCACGCAACGGTGGGTTGCTCCGCAGCGGAACGGCTGCCATACTCCGCTCCCGCCTCGCGACGGGGAGCGTCCGTTGGGGCGGGGGGGCGAGAACCCGTCTCTCCACCCCCCGCCCCAACCGACGAACTCCTTCCCGAGACACCCGAAGTCTGTGTAGGAATCAGGCGTCGCAAGGATCCCCGAACACAGCCTCGGTGCTACGCTCCTGCGAGCACGGAACGGGGGATTCGAGGCCCCCGTCCGGGCACACAACCGGTGGAGCGAGGACTTCGGATGCTGGGACGCCAGCGACGTGTTTCCCTTGGAGCGGATCCCTCCGCTCCTGAGACGCTGCCCGAACCCTCGCGCGAGCGCCGCACGCGCCGCCGTCAGCTCTTCCGCAGGGCGCTCCTCACGTTCCTGCTCATCACGCAGGCCGCGACGCCCGCCGTCATCGCCTCGACCCTCGGCACCTCGAGCCTCGTCGTCCGACTCGCTCCCGGACTGACGACCGACCAACAGTTCGAGGTCATCGCGCGCAACGGCGGCACGGTCGTCGAGAGCATCGCTCCGCTCTCGATGTTCGTCGTCGAGGTCCCCTCGGACACGCAGACCGACTCGATCCTCGCGTTCCAGGGGGATCCGGCGGTCGAGAGCGTGGACCTCGACCGCGCCCGTGAGGCGCAGGCCGTCCCCGACGACCCCGGCTACGCCGACCAGTGGGCGCTGCCGAAGATCGGCTGGGATCAGGTCTACGGCACCGTCCAGCCGCAGGGCACCGCGCGGATCGCCGTCCTCGACACCGGCGTGGACGGCTCGCAGGCCGACCTCACCGGCCGACTCCTCACCGGGTGGTCGGCGTTCGGCACCGACCCGCTCGTGGACCCGAACGGCCACGGGACCGACGTCGCGACGATCGCGGCGGCCGCGGCGGGCGACGGGGCGGGCATCGCCGGCGTCGCCTACGCGAACGTCCTCGTCGTGCCGATCCAGGTCCTCGACGCGAGCGGCACCGGGCAGGACAGCGACATCATCGCCGGCGTCGTGCGGGCCGTGCAGGCCGGCGCCGACGTCATCCTCATGGCGTTCAGCAGCCCCGGCTACAGCCAGGCGCTCCAGGACGCCATCGAGTACGCGTGGTCGATGGGATCGGTGATCGTCGCCGCGACCGGCAACGACGCCCTCACCACGCCCACGTTCCCGGCCGGCGACGCCAAGGTGATCGGCGTCTCGGCCACCACGCAGGACGACACCCTCGCCTCGTTCAGCAACGCCGGCGCCGACACGTTCCTCGCGGCGCCGGGCGTCGGCATCTCCACGAGCTCGGGGTCGATGACCGGTACCTCAGCCTCCGCCGCGATCGTCGCCGGGGCGGCAGCCCTCCTCGCTGCTGTCGACCCGGCTGCCTCGAACGCAACGATCGTCGGGCGCCTCGCACGGAACGCGGAGCCGGTGGCTCCGCACGCGGAGGTGGGGAACGGTCGACTCGACCTCGCGGCCGCCGTCGCCGACACGGCGACGGATCCTGTCGTACCGGTGGGAGCCCCGCCGGTCGGCGACGGCGGCCCCTTCCTCACGACGTACACGGCGGCGGCGAATACGACGGCGCTTAGCGTCAGTTCCCCGGTGGCGTCCGAGTCGAGCACCTCGATCTCATTCGCGTTGACGACTGGCACGTCGGGAGGCGGTGGTCAGAACAGCGCCATGCTGTACTGGCGCACGATCCCGACCGGCACCGCCGGCAGCGGAACCGCGCAGAGCGGAACGGACTGCGCCGTTACGGGAACGGACTACCTGACGAACAGCGGCAGCGGTTCATACACCTACCCGACCAACCCGGCGAACTTCGCCGTCACGCTCTGCCCGGATGCCACCATCGAAGCGGACGAAACGATCGTGGTGCAGTTCTCCACGTCGTCGAGCTACGCGACGGGCACGACCTCTGGTACCGGCACCATCGCGAACGACGACGGCGTCACGTTCTCCATCGCGAACGTCTCGCAGCAGGAGCCCACCGGTGGCGCCGCCACGATGACGTTCACGGTCACGAAGTCCGGTGGCTGCGGGGGGAGCGCGGGAACGGCCACGTGCAACGTCTCCTACGCCACTTCGGACGGGACCGCGACCGCCGGGTCCGACTACACCGCGATCGCGACCACGGCGTTCGCCACCCCGTTCGCCGCCAACGACACCTCGAAGACCTTCACGGTGTCGATCACGAGCGACACGGTCTACGAGGCGAACGAGACATTCACCGTCACCCTCTCGAACGCGACGGCGAATGCGGGCGTGGGCACCGCCTCCATCGTGAGTCCCGGAACCGCGACCGGCACGATCCAGAACGACGACGCTGCGCCCGTCTTCACGATCACCGGTCCCGGCACCTTCGACGAGGGGACGACCGGGGTCGCCGGCAACACCGGGACGAAGACCGTGCAGTTCACCGTCACGAAGACCGGTCAGTCAGCGCTTTCCTCCTCCGTCAACTTCGCGACCGCGGACGGCACCGCCACGACGGCGAACAGCGACTACGTC
Organism: Actinomycetota bacterium; assembly: GCA_046082745.1. Lineage (GTDB taxonomy): Bacteria > Actinomycetota > UBA4738 > UBA4738 > HRBIN12 > JBJTIF01. The sequence goes on from JBJTYK010000247.1 coordinate 8,782, forward strand.
GCCACGTCGGGGACGCTGAACTTCAATGCCTCGCTCACGACCGATACCCAGACGATCTCGGTCACGATCAATGCGGACGGGACCATCGAGCCGAACGAGACCTTCACCGTGACGCTCTCGGGCGCGACGAACGCGACCATCACGACGGCATCGGCCACCGGCACGATCGCGAACGACGACAACATCCAGCTGTCGGTTGCGAACGTCTCCACCCTCGAGGGCAACAGCGGACAGACGAACTTCACATTCACGGTCATCGCGTCCTCGAACGCACCGGCGGGCGGGATCGCCGTCTCGTACTACACGCAGGACGACACCGGCGCGACGTACCCCGCGACTGGCGCGAACACGTGCGGCTCCGCCTACATCCGCCAGACGACCGCGGTGGCGATCACGAACGGGATCCCGGCCGGGCAGGACCGCGCGACCTTCAACATCGCCGTCTGCGGCGACACGACCGCGGAGCCCAACCAGACGTTCCGCGTGTACGTGACCACGTCGACGTCCGGCGTGAACGCCCCGGCGTCCTACGCCGTGGGAACCATCCTGAACGACGACAACCAGCTGTCGATCTCCGCGAGCGCGGCGAACGTCACGGAAGGCAGCTCCGGGTCGACGACCGCGACCTTCACCGTGACGTCGTCGCAGACCGTGCCCACCGGCGGCGTCTCCACCACGTACACGGTCGCGGGCTCGGGGACGAACCAGGCGACGGGCGGGAGCAGCAGCGGCGACTGCGCGACGGGCGCCGACTTCTGGCCGACGTCCGGCACTGTGAGCATCACGTCGGGATCAACGGGCACGATCACCGTGAACATCTGTCCCGACGCCGTGAACGAGACCGACGAGGGCCTCACGGTCACGCTCGGCACGGTCACCACCGGCATCCTCTCCACGACGCTGCCCACGTCCGCCAGCACGACGATCGTCGACGACGACTTCCCGTCCGTCTCGCTCTCGGTGAACACCGCGAGCATCGCGGAGGCCGCCGGCACCGCGACGGTCACGGCGACGCTCTCCTCGGCCTCCGCCCAGGCGGTCACCGTCGCGTTCACCACGACGGGGACGGCGGCCGCCTCCGACTACTCGAGCAGCCCCGCCTCGTACGCGACGATCACGATCCCCGCGCAGCAGACCTCCGCGACCATCGTCATCACCGCGGTCCAGGACGTTATCCCCGAGGACGACGAGACCGTCACGATCGCCCTGAACGGCGCGTCGCTGTCGAAGGTGACCGCGGGATCACCGTCCTCCGTCACGATCACGATCCTCGACGACGACGGAAAGCTCCAGGCCTCCGTGGGTGAACCGACGACGACGGAGGGCGACTCCGGTTCGAAGACGGTCACCGTCCCCGTGACGCTCGACCGCGCGGCGCCGACCGGCTTCTCCGGTTCGCTCATCGCGACGATCACGTCCGGGACGAACTCGCCGACGGCGGGGACCGGCACCGCGCCGACGCCGCCCGCGGCGTGCGCGACCGGTACCGATTACTTCGCGACGACCCCGCAGACGGTGAACATCTCCGCGGGGAGCTCCTCGGGGACGATCACCTTCGTCATCTGCGGCGACACCCTTCCCGAGTCCGACGAGACGATCGCGATCACGCTCTCGGCTCCCACGGCCGGCCTCCAGATCGTGGACGGCACGGGGTCGCTCACGATCACGAACGACGACACCCAGGGCTACGTGACGATCACGAGCAGCTCGCAGCTCGAGGGCAACAGCGGCGCGAACACGGACATGAGCTTCGTCCTGTCGTACCGGGACGTGAACGGCAACCCGCTGAACGCGCCGGTCGGCGGCGTCTCGGTGACCGTCGCGCCGACCGCGTCCGGCACGTACCCCGCCACGGTCGTGGCGGGTGCGAACAACTGCCGCGTGGGGTCCGGGACGGACGACACGCAGACGAGCGCCACGAGCGGGTCCATCCCCGCCGGCTCCTCGACGGGGACCGCGATCGTGAAGATCTGCGGCGACACGGTCGTCGAGAACAACGAGACCTTCACCGTCACGATCTCGGCGCCCACGAACAACGCGCTCCTCGGCGCGACGACCACGGCGACCGGCGCCATCCTCAACGACGACACGACGCTCACCGTCGGGCCGGTCGGGGGCACGGTCACGGAGGGCAGCAGCGGATCGCCGACGTTCACCTTCACGATCACCGCCTCACCGTCGGTGCCCACGGGCGGCGTCTCGGTCCAGTACACGATGCTCGGCGGCGGCACCGGCGCGGGCGGCGCGACGACGGCGGCGAGCGGCGGGTCCTCCTGCACGGGGACGACCGACTACGTGAACAACACGCGGAACTACGCCGTCGACCCGATCGCGACGACCCCGCAGACCGCGACGATCGCCACCGGCACGACCACCACGGTCGTCGTCCCGATCTGCCCCGATCTCCTCGAGGAGGTCGACGAGACCTTCACGATCACGCTCGCGAGTCCGACGACCGCGGTCCTCGGCGCGACGACCACCGCGGTCGCGACGATCGTCGACGACGACTTCCCGACCCTCGACTCGCTCGTCGCGAGCCCGGCGTCCGTGGACGAGGCGTCCTGCCTCAGCGGGACCTGCGCGACGTCGACCATCACGGCGACGCTCAGCAAGGTCTACGCGCAGACCGTCACGGTGAACCTCTCCTTCGCGCACAGCAGCGCGTTCCTCACGACGCCCGGCGACTACACGCGGACGACCTCCATCACGATCCCCGTCGGGCAGACGACGGGCACGGCCACGGTCACCGTCGTGGACGACGCCCTCGACGAGGAGAACGAGGTCATCACGGTCTCCGCGCTCAGCCTCGTGAAGGCCTACGCCGGCGCGTCCAACCAGACGACGACCGTCACGATCCTCGACGACGACGGCGCGCCGACCGTGTCCCTCGTCGGCGGCGGCACGATCTCTCCCGAGGGCGGCGGCACGGCGACGATCACCGCGAACCTCTCGGCGCCGACCCAGCGCCAGGTGACGGTGACCCTCGCCCACAGCCCGGCGTCGGGCACGGACTTCACGGGCGCGACGACGATCACGATCCCCGCCAACTCGACCACCGCGAACATCACGCTCACCGGCGTCAACGACTCGATCCGCGAGACCGACGAGCAGATCACGACGTCGATCTCCTCGGTGACTCCGGCCGAGGTCCTCCCCGCGGGCGGCGCGGTGACGACGACGATCGTGGACGACGACAAGACCGTCTCGGGCACCGTCCTCGACACCGATGGCAACCCGGTCGGTGGCGCGCTCGTCACCGTGTACCGGGACGTCGCCCCGCTCGGGACCTACGACGAGGCCGACGCGACCCTCGCGAACACGCTCGGCACGGGCTACTCGGGCGGCGACGGCACCTTCTCCTTCATCGGCGCCCGGAACGAGACCGTGTGGCTCGTCCTCGCGCTCCCGGCCGGCTACGAGGCCTCCTCGGCGACCGCCGCGACGGCCGCGCCGGGCATGGTCGCGACGATCGACCCGCCGTCCACCGGCAACCTCCGCATCAAGGTCGCGTTCTCGGACGTGGACGCCGCGACGGCGGCGAGCGACAGCACGGGGAACGTCTTCACCCTCCTGAGCGTCGCGTCGATCACCGGGTCGGTCATCGAGGACCTGAACAACGACGGCACCATCGCCGCGAGCGAGCCGGGCCTCGCGAACGCGACCGTGACGCTGTTCCGCGACGACGGCGACGGCGTGCTCGAGCGGTCGGGCACCGACACCTGCACCGACACCTGCGATGCCCCGGTGGGCGCCGCGATCACGACGTCGGCGAGCGGGGGCTTCTCGTTCACGCCGGACGAGTACACGGTGGACGCGGAGGGAGCGCTGGTCCCGGGCGCCGATCTCCTCCCGGACCCCGGCACCTACTTCCTCGTCGAGACCGACCCGGCTCTCCACGTGTCGAGCGGCGTGGTCGCCGCTGCGAACGCGACGATCGAGGGGACCTCGAAGAACGTCCTCAAGGTGACGCTCGCCGACACGACGTCGAAGAGCAAGGGCAACCGCTTCCTCGACACCTACGCGAACCGGAGCGTCTCGGGCGTGGTCTGGCACGACCAGAACGGCAACGGCGTCCTCGACACGGCGGAACAGGTCGGCGCGGACTCGGCGACGAAGGTCGCCGGCGCGGTCGTCACCCTCTACGTGGACGCCGGCCTCATCGGCACGTTCGAGCCGAGCGTGGACACCGAGGTCGCGTCGACGAGCGCCGCGACCGGGACGGACGGCGCCTTCACCGCGGCCGGTCTCACCGCCCGCCGGTACTGGGTGATCGTGACGCCGCCCGCCCAGTGGTCCGTCACCGGGGCGACGGGGGCCGACGGCCTCACCGCGAGCGGCGTTCGCCTCTCCGCGGTCGTCGGCACCTCGAACCTCTCGGGAGGACGATTCCTGCTCGTGGCCGCGCAGGGCACGATCTCGGGCACCGTCTACAACGACAACGACGGCAACGGCGCGTTCACGACCGGCGAGGTCGGACTCGCCTCCCCGACGATCACGGTGTACCTCGACGCCGACAACAGCGGCACGAAGACCGTCGGTGACCCCGAGACGACGACCAACGGGAGCGGCGCGTACACGTTCACGGGCCTCGCGCCCGGCACGTACAAGGTGAACGTCGCCGAACCGACGAGCGGCGGGTCCTGCACCTGGTGCTGGCGCGGGACGCGGCCGGCGACCGTGACGCTCGCCTCCGGGACGGACGCGAAGGTCCAGCACGTCTACCTCCAGCGGGCCGAGAGTTCGATCACGGGGACCGTCCTCAGCACGGCCTCGAACGCCGGTGTGTCCGGGATCACCGTCACGCTCGACTCGAACAACGACGGGGTGGCGGATCGCACCACGACGACCGACGCGAACGGCGTGTACACCTTCACGCGCCTCACGACGAACGACGCGTCGACCCCGGCGAACAGCTCCTTCGGCTACAAGATCAAGGCGAACCTCGCGGTGGCCCCGGGCACGAGCTGGAACTACGTGAACCCGGCCACGTCGACGGCCACGCTCAACGTCGTCATCAACGACGGCAACACCCAGGTCGTGAACGGGACGCAGACGCTCGTGAACAGCACGCCGACGACGATGACGACGAACATCACGATCGTCCGCAAGAACATGACGATCTCCGGCAACATCTACAACGACCAGAACGCCGACGGCCTGAACACGACGAACACCCAGGCCGCGGTGGCGGGATCCGTCATCCTCTACCGGGACCAGCCGGGCACCACCACGGGCTGCTGGGACGCCTCGGACACGACCGTCTCGACGATCTCGCTCGCGACGAGCGCGAACGGCGTCTGGAGCTTCGGCACCGCGCTCGCGCTGAACCCGGGCACCTACTTCGTGAGCGTGAGCGTCACGACCGCGAACTGGAACTCGACCGCGGCGCTCCCCGGGACGCCCGTGGGCACCGCGATGGCCGCGTGCGACGGCTCGACGACGCGCCTGAAGTTCGTGATGACCGACTCCGACTCCTCGGGCAACGTCTTCCTCTACGCGCAGAACCTCGCGTCGATCGCGGGCACCGTCTACCACGACTGGAACGGGAGCGGCGCGCAGAACGGGTCCGAGCCCGGGGTCTCGGGCGTCACGGTGAACTACCGCCGGACCGGCGGCGGTTCGTACACGCAGTCGGGAACGGTCGTGTCCGGCGCGAACGGCGCGTACACGATCCCGAACATCGTCGGCGGTGACTACAACGTCTGGTTCACCCCGGCGGTGTCCGCGAGCACGAACGTCTACTCCTCGACGACGTCCGGGGGCAGGACGACCGATGGGACCTCCTACTCCGTGCCGGTGGCCACCGGGACGACGGCCTCGACCGGGACGAACTTCTTCATGCGGCAGACGAACCTCGCGATCTCGGGCCGCGCCTACGACGACCGCAACGCGAACGACACCTGGAACGTGGGGACCGACGCGGTGCCCGCGACGTCGGTGGAGCTCTGGCTCGACGACGGCGACGGCGTCCTCGAGCGGGCCGACGCGGGCTGCCTCTCGGGCTGCGACGAGAAGCGCTCGACGCAGGCCATCGCCGCGGGCTCGACGCCCAGCATCGCCACCGACGGCCAGTTCACGTTCTCGTCGCTCACGCCCGGCACGTACTTCGTGATCGAGCCCACCGACCCGTCGGGGCTCACCTCCACGAACGCGAAGACCGGGTCGGGCGGCACGACGGGCACGGCGAAGGTCGACAACGGCACCGTGAAGATCGTCCTCGAGCCCACGGTCGGCACGACGTACGCGGGCGCGACCGCGCTCGAGTTCGTGAACGGGTTCGGGTACACGATCGCGGCGCGGACGTATCGCGACCTGAACGGTGACGGCGCCGTGAGCGCCGCCACGACGTGGACGGCCGACGGCAGCGCGAAGGACCCCGCCGACTCCGCGCTCGCCGGCGAGTCCTTCTCCCTCTACTCCGACGGCGGCACCGTCGGGACGTACGGGACCGGTGACGTGCTCGTCGCCACCGCGAAGACGACGAACGCGAGCGGCGACGTCACGTGGACGGGGCTGAGCGCCGGCAACTACCTGCTCATCTACACGGTCACCACCGGTTGGGCGAACACGACCCTCTCCTCGCCGACGTGCGCGGGCACGACCTCGCCCTGCGCGGCGTACACGCTCTCGGGCAACACTGACCCCGCGCGCCGCGACTTCTACACGCAGCAGCGGAACCTGCAGGTCACCGGCTCGACCTTCCTCGATGCGAACGGCGACGGCGTGAAGGCCGTGGGCTCGACCACCCAGGCGGGGAGCAGCATCGGGATCTACGCCGACACGAACGGCAACGACGTGTACGACGCGGGGACGGACCTCGCGGCCACGGGCGTCGGCACGAACCCCGTGACGACCGCGACCTGGACCTTCTCGAGCCTCCGCTCCGCCACGACGTACTTCGTCGTGCGGACCGTGCAGGCGAACTTCCTCGCGACGGGCATCACGGCCGGCAACGCGTCGACCGTCTTCCCGAGCGCCAGCTACCCGTCCCGCTTCAACGTCGTCCGGTACCGGATGTCCACGTCGACGTCGGCGGGGAGCGAGTTCCTCGAGACGCAGCGCTCGGCGACGGTGACCGGGCAGGTCTACGACGACCAGAACGGCAACGGATCCCTCGACGCCGGCGAGGCCGGCAAGAACGGCGTGAGCCTCACGCTCACGCGGACCGGCGCGGCGGGCAACGCGGACGCCGCGATGGTGACCGATCCGATCGCGCTCGCCATCGCGGCGGGCACCTACACGCTGCCGACGATCGCCGCTACAGCGACGGTGAGCGGCAAGGCCGGTTGGTACTCGGTGTCGTCGAGCCTCCCGCCCGGCACGTACGCGGTCACCGCGACGGCCACGAACGACGCGACCTGGGGCGGCTCGCTCCGGAGCACGCTGAACCCGCGGTCGGTGAACCTCACGGCGGGCACGGGCACCTCGGCGACGAACGACGTGTTCATCCAGCAGACGAACCTCACGATCGCCTACAACGTCTACCGCGACGACAACATCGACGGCACCTGGCAGTCGACGGAACTCACGGCGATCACCCCCGCGAGCGTGAAGCTCTACCGCGATGCGACCTCGGGCGGCACCGCGAACGCCCTCGACGACGGCGACGCGATGGTCGGCACGACCGGTCTCACCGTGAACCGCGCCACCTCGACGGACTTCTTCACGACCGCCGCGGGGACGTTCACCGGCCTGTACCCGGGCACGTACTTCCTCGTCGAGGCGGACGCCACGGGCTACGTGTCGACCGCCGCGGTCGCGCCGACCGGCGGTGCGGTCGTGAGCGACTACCTCCGCATCACGATCACGAACGCGAACTCGACCGGGGCGAAGTTCCTCGACTTCCGGGCGACGAACGGCGTGAAGGTCTGCGCCTCCACCTCGCGCGACGGCGACCGGATCTCCGGCAACGCGACGGGGGAGACCCCGGCGACGGGCCTCACCGTCTACATCGACCGCGACGCGAGCGGCACGCAGAACGGGACCGAGCCGACGCTCACGGACCTCGGCGACGGCTGCTACCGGCAGTCGACGTACTTCGACGGCACCTGGCAGATCCGCACGAACACCGCCGGGTGGACCGCGGTGGCGGGCGAGGAGCCGGTCTCCGTGACCGTCTCCGAGGCGACCGCCGACCCCGTGACGGGCCTCGCCACGGCATCGTCGTCCCTCTTCGTGCGCCAGACGAACCTCTCGATCGCGGGCACGATCTGGAACGACGCGGACGCCGACGGGGTGCAGGACCCCGACGGCTCCACCCCCGCCGAGGGGCAGATGACGGGGGCGACCGGACCGACCGTCTCGCTCTACCTCGACAACGGCGACGACGCGTACGGCGCGGGCGACACGCTCCAGACCGGGGCCGGCAAGGCCGCGCAGACGCCGACGAACGGCACGTACTCCTTCACCGGCCTCACGGCGGGCACGTACTTCGTCGTGGCGACCGCCTCCGCGGCCGCGGTGCCGACGACGGTCGCGCCCGGCAGCGTGGCGTGGCTCGCGTCCTCGGCCGCGGTGACGACCTACAGGGCGGACCCCTCCGGCGCCGCGACGGACGGCTCCACCGCGACCGCCAAGGCGATCCGCGTCGTGCTCGTCGACGGCACCTCGAGCGGGAACGTGATCCTCGCGACGCCCGCCTACGCGGTCTCCGGCCGGGTCACGATCGACCTCGCGACCGGTACGGACCCCGGCTACCAGGGCGTCGTCGTGACGCTCGACCGGACGGACAACCTCGCGACGCCGGACGCGACCGCCACGACGAACGCGACGGGCGCCTTCTCGTTCGCGAACGTGACGTACGGCACCTACGTCCTGAGCTACGCGAAGCCCGCCGGGTGGACGACGACGAACCCGGTCGGCTCGGACACGCGGACGCTCACGATGAGCACCGCGGACGGCACGAAGACGAACCAGAACTTCGCGACCCGCCCGACCGACCTCGTCGTCGGCGGCAACGTCTACGACGACCTGAACGCGAACGGCACGCAGGACACCTCGGCGTGGGGGACCGACGCCGGCCTCGCGGGCGTCTCGGTGACGCTCTTCCTCGACGACGGCGACGGGGTCCTCGAGCGCTCGGGCATCGACACCTGCACGTCGAGCTGCGACGAGCCCGCCGTGACGCCGACGCCGACCGGGACGGACGGTTCGTTCCTGTTCCAGAACCTCGTGCCGGGCCGGTACTTCCTCGTCCAGAGGAACCTCGACCTCTACCGCTCGACGGCGACGGTCGCCGGCTCGACGCCGACCGGACCGACCGGCGCGGGCGCGGCGCTCACGGGCTCCGCCGACGTCTGGACGCTCGACCTGCGCTCCACCGGCTCGACCGGCTGGAAGTTCCTCGACGCGCGCGGCGACGGCAGCGTCACGATCCGCGTCTTCGACGACGCGAACGGCGACGGGGTCCTCACCTCCACCGACCAGAACGGCAACGGCTCCTACGACGTGGGCGAGCCCGCGGAGAGCACGCTCTCCGGAGCCGCCGTCGAGCTCATCCGGACCGGCCCCGGCATCTTCGAGACCTCCGGCGGCTACAAGCGCGCGGGACCGACGGTCGAGCTCACGCCCGGGTCCGGCGACTACGGGTACCTCGCCTCCGGCCTCGCCCCCGGCACCTACAGCGTCACGACCACCCTGCCCGACGGTTCCATCCGGACGAGCGCGGCGACCGTCACGGTCACCCTCTCGTACGCGGCGACCTGGAACGCGCGGGCCGACTTCTTCCAGCAGGTCGCCCCGAACACGATCGTCTCCCGCGTCATCGACGACGTGAACGCGAACGGCGTCTTCGACGACGCGGAGATCGGCGTCTCGGGCGTCACGGTCCGCGTCTAACGCGACCGGGGCGTCATCGGGACCCTCGAGGACGACGGCACGACCGACGTGCTGCTCACCGCGGCGCTCTCGACGGGCGCCGACGGGACGATCACCCAGACCCTGGTCCCGAACGGGAACTTCCTCGTCGTCGAGACCGACAAGACGTCGCCGAAGTACCTCTCGACGAACGCCAACGTGGTGGCGGTCACGTTCCCGGCCACCGGCGGGGCGACGACGAACACGGTGACCTTCCTCGACACCCGGGCCTACACGATCTCCGGCACGGTCTTCGCGGACCTGAACGGGGACGGCGCCCGCGCGGCGATCGCCGCGAACGAGCCGGGCGTCGCCGGCTTCACGGTCTACCTCGACGCGAACAACGACGAGGTCCTGAACCGCGATGGCGGCGGGGTCCCGACCGAGCCCTCGACGACGACGGCCGCCGACGGCTCCTACTCCTTCGTGGACCGGGTGTACGGCTCCTACGCGGTCCGCTACGTGGACCGCAGCGGCTTCGAGGCGACGCCGGTCGCGGCGCCGGTGCTCCAGCGCGACGTCACCGTGCCGACGGGCACCCTCACCGGCAACGACTTCCCCGTGCGCCGGACGGACCTGCGGATCAGCGGTTCGGTCTACGCCGACCTCGACGGCAGCGCGACCTCCACGCCGGGCGACCAGCCCATCGGCGGCTCGACGGTGCGCCTGTACGCGGACTCGGCGACCCTGCCGGGCACGTGGGACGGGACGAACGCGCCGCTCACCGACGCGCTCCCCGTGGGCGGCGACGGCGCCTGGACCTTCGGCGGAACGGCCGGCCTGAAGCCCGGCACGTACTTCGTCGTCCAGACGCTCCCGAGCGGCTACCTCGCGACGAACGCCGTCGCGGGCTCGGGCGGGGGTGTGAAGGAGACCGAGACGCGCTTCAAGGTGGTCCTCACGACCGCCGACGCGATCGACAACGTGTTCCTCGTCGCCGCGCAGGACGCGACGGTGAACGGCCTCGTCCGCAAGGATCTCGACGGGACGCCCGATGCGGTGAACGACCCGGTCCTCGAGCCGGTCCCGGCGCCCGCGAGCACGACGATCCGCGCCTACCGCGATGCGAACGGCAACGGCTCCTACGACGCCGCCTCGGACCTCCTCGTCGGGACGACGACGTCGGGTGCCGGCGGTGCCTACTCGTTCTCGCTCACCGTCGGCACCTACTTCCTCGTGCTCACGCCGCCGACGGTCGGGGGCAACGCGTGGGCGAACACGACCCCGTCGCCGCAGGTGAAGACGGTCACCGTCGCGGCGCTGGGAACGGCGACCGCCGGCCCGTTCTTCGTGCAGCCGCGGTCGTCCATCTCGGGCTTCGTCTACTCCGATCTCAACGCCGATGGCGCGAACACGACGAACACCGGCATCGCGTCGGCGATCACGATCACCCTCACGCGTTCGGACGGCGCGGGCGGCTGGACATCGCCCGTCACGACGACGACCTGCACCGCGAACAACTGCGGCGGCGTGGGGTCGTGGACGTTCGCCGGGCTCGCCCCGGGCACCTACCGGGTCGTCGAGACCGACCTCAGCGCGACGACGTGGGCGTCCACGAACGCGACCGGCGCGACGAAGGTGGACAACAACACGCTTGAGGTCACGCTCACCGACGCGACGGTCTCCGGTCGCCAGGTCCTCGACGCGCCCGAGCAGGCGAGCATCTCCTGCACCCTCTACATCGACACGAACGGCAACGGCGCGATCGACACCGCGACCGACTCGACGCGCGTCGGGGTGCTCGTCTACCTCGACCTGAACCTTACCGGTTCACGCGACACGGGGGAGCCGACGG
>JBJTYK010000248.1:0-5404 GCA_046082745.1 Actinomycetota bacterium
GGGGGGCATGGGGGGGGTTCCCACCTCATGGGGTCGGTTTCTGTTCCCCTCCCCCCGTCTTCGCACGCCTCCCGCCACGCCGCGAGCCGTTCGACCTGGCGCGCGAGTTCCTCCTCGGAGAGCCGCTGGATCTCGAACGCGGGTTCGCCGTCCTCGACGAATCGGTTCACGCCGACGACGACGCGCTCCCCCGACTCGATGTCCTCCTGGATCCGGTACGCGGCCTCGTGGATCTCGTCCTGGTAGAAGCCGCGTTCGATCGCGGACACCGCTCCGCCCATCGCGGCGATCCGCCCGAGGTACGCCGTCGCGCGCTCCTCGATCTCGTCGGTGAGACGTTCGACGAACCACGAGCCGCCGAGCGGGTCCGCGACCTCGGGGATGCCGGTCTCGTAGGCGATCACCTGCTGCGTGCGCAGCGCGAGCTTCGCGGCGGCCTCCGTCGGCAGCGCGAGCGCCTCGTCGAAGGAGTTCGTGTGGAGCGACTGCGTCCCGCCGAGGACCGCGGACAGCGCCTCGAGCGCGGTCCGCACGACGTTGTTCAGCGGCTGCTGGGCCGTGAGCGTCGCGCCGCCCGTCTGCGTGTGGAACCGGAGCATCCGGCTCCGCGGATCGCGCGCGCCGAACTCCTCCTCCATGATCCGCGCCCACATGCGTCGCGCCGCCCGGAACTTCGCGACCTCCTCGAAGAAGCCCTGATGGCACGCGAAGAAGAACGACAGCCGCGGCGCGACCGCATCGACGTCGAGCCCGGCGTCGACCGCCGCGCGGACGTACGCCGCGCCGTTCGCGAGCGTGAACGCGACCTCCTGCACGGCCGTCGCGCCGGCCTCGCGCATGTGGTAGCCGCTGATCGAGATCGTGTTCCACCGCGGCAGGCGGTCGCGGCAGTAGGCCATGAGGTCGGTCGTGAGGCGCATCGACTCCCGCGGCGGGTAGATGTACGTGCCGCGCGCCGCGTACTCCTTCAGGAGGTCGTTCTGGACGGTGCCCTCGAGCGCCTCGGGCCCGACGCCCTGCTCCTCGGCGACGAGCTCGTAGAGCAGGAGGAGGATCGGCGCGGTGGCGTTGATCGTCATCGAGGTCGAGACCTCGCCGAGCGGGATCCCGGCGAAGAGCCGACGCAGATCGTCGAGGGTGTCGATCGCGACCCCCGTCCGCCCGACCTCGCCCTCGGCCCGAGGGTGATCCGAGTCGTAGCCCATCTGGGTCGGCAGGTCGAAGGCCACCGAGAGGCCCGTCTGGCCGTGCTCGAGGAGGTAGCGGAACCGGGCGTTCGTCTCCTCCGCGGTCCCCATCCCGGCGTACTGGCGCATCGTCCACAGGCGCCCCCGGTACATGTCGGGGTGGATCCCGCGCGTGTACGGCGGCGCGCCGGGCTCCCCGATGCGCTCCGGCGAGCCGGCGGCGTCCCCCGGCCCGTAGGCGGGTCGGAGCGGGATGTCCGCGTCGGTCCTCGGTCCCTCCGGCATGCGGCCCAATGTACGCGCCCCCGGCGGACCGGCCCCGCGCCCCGCTAGACTGCCGATGGCCCCGCGCCGGGAGCGCCGCAGCCGCGGAGCGCATCGACGGACGGGGCCGGGGAGCGACGTGGCGAAGGAACGTTCGGACGTGGGGACGCTCTACCGGGGGAGTCCCGGCCAGTGGTCGTGGCTCGCGCACCGCGCGACCGGCGTCTCCGTGATCCTCTTCCTCTTCGTGCACATCGTGGACGTCGCGACGGTCGGCTGGGGACCCGAGGCCTACGAGAAGGTCGAGTCCGTCTACCAGAACTGGTTCGTGCGTCTCCTCGAACTCGGACTCTCCGCGGCCGTCCTCTACCACGCGATCAACGGCGTGAAGATCATGGTGTTCGACTTCTGGTCGAAGGGCAGCCGCTACTACCGGCAGCTCTCGCTCATCTCGCACGGGCTGTTCTTCGCCGCGATGGTGCCGGTGACCTGGATCATGGGGAACCAGGCCTGGAATCTCTTCCGGAACGCATGAGCGTCCGCGAGTCGATCCGCGAGCACGGGACCCTGATCCCGCCGGGACCGCGCCTCACGATGGCGTCGGGCCGCGAGCGCCCCGCCGGCGGCTTCGAGCTCTGGGCGTGGCTCTTCATGCGGGTCTCCGGCGTCGCGCTCCTGCTCCTCGCCGTCGGCCACGTGCTGATCATGCACCTGCCCGACGGCGGCGTGGACCGCATCGACTTCGGGTTCGTCGCGACCCGCTGGGGGACCCCGCTCTGGCGGGCGTGGGACTGGGCGCTGCTGTCGCTCGCACTCGTCCACGGCGTGAACGGCTTGCGCGTCGTCGTGCAGGACTACGTCCGTCGGCCCGCCGTACGCTTCACCGTGAACATGGGCTTCTACCTGCTGTCGTTCCTGCTCTTCGTCCTCGGCTCGGTCGTCGTGTTCACGTTCGACCCGACGAAGTGGGGACCGGCGTGACGACGACGCACACGTACGACGCGGTGATCGTCGGGGCCGGCGGCGCCGGACTCCGGGCCGCCATCGAGGCCTCGGGCTCGGTCCGCACGGCCGTCATCTCGAAGCTGTACCCGACCCGCTCCCACACCGGGGCGGCGCAGGGCGGCGTCTGCGCGGCGCTCGGGAACCTCGAGGAGGACTACCCCGAGTGGCACGCCTTCGACACCGTGAAGGGCGGCGACTACCTCGTCGACCAGCCCGCGGCCCAGCTCATGGCCGAGGAGGCCGTGGACGCGATCTACCAGCTCGAGCACTGGGGACTCCCCTTCAACCGGACCCCGGAGGGCAAGATCGCCCAGCGCCGCTTCGGCGGGCACACGCGGAACCACGGCGAGGCGCCCGTCATGCGCGCCTGCTACGCGGCCGACCGCACCGGCCACATGATCCTCCAGACGCTCTACCAGCAGTGCGTGAAGCGCGACGTCCGGTTCTTCAACGAGTTCTACTGCATGGACCTCCTCATGGAGAACGGCAAGGTCGCCGGCGTCGTCGCCTACGAGCTGTCGACCGGCGAGCTCCACGTCTTCCGCGCGAAGGCCGTCCTGTTCGCGACCGGCGGCTACGGCCGGATGTTCCGCGTGTCGTCGAACGCGCACTCGATGACGGGCGACGGGCCCGCGATCGCGTGGCGGCGCGGCATCCCGCTCGAGGACATGGAGTTCTTCCAGTTCCACCCGACCGGCGTCTACAAGATGGGCATCCTGCTGTCGGAGGCCGTCCGCGGCGAGGGCGGCATCATCCTGAACAGCGAGGGCGAACGCTTCATGGAGCGCTACGCGCCGACCGTGAAGGACCTCGCGCCGCGCGACATGGTGAGCCGCGCGATCTACCAGGAGATCAAGGAGGGCCGCGGCGTCGGCCCGCACCGCGACGCGGTGTACCTCGACGTTCGACACCTCCCGAAGGAGATCATCGAGGAGCGGCTCCCGGACGTGACGGAGTTCGCCCGCGTCTACCTCGGCGTCGAGCCGACGACCGAGCCCGTGCCGATCCAGCCCACCGCGCACTACGCGATGGGCGGCATCCCGACCGACGTCGACGGCCGCGTCGTCGTCGGCGCGGACGAGACGCCGATCCCCGGCCTCTACGCGGCGGGCGAATGCGCCTGCGTGAGCGTCCACGGCGCGAACCGCCTCGGGACGAACTCGCTGCTCGACATCGTCGTGTTCGGCCGGCGCGGCGGTGCCCACATGGCGGCCTTCGCCGCCGACGCCCCGCTCCCCGCCCTCGCGAAGGGCGTGGAGGAGCCGGTGGCCCGTCACCTCGCCTCCCTGACCGGACGCCCCGACGGCGCGAACGCCGCGGACATCCGGACCGAGCTCCAGGACACGATGTTCGACCTCGCGTTCGTCGTGCGGAGCGAGACGAGCCTGCGGAAGATGGGCGAGATCCTCGCGGGCCTGCGCGAGCGCTACGAGCGGGTCTACGTCCAGGACACCGCGAAGCGCTTCAACACCGAGCTCATGGAGGCCGTCGAGCTGGGCTACCTCCTCGACTGCGCCGACGCGCTCGTCGCCTCGGCGCTCGTGCGCGACGAGAGCCGGGGCGGCCACTACCGCGAGGACCACCCGCTCCGCGACGACGCCCACTGGCTGAAGCACACGCTCGTCACGCGCGGGGCGGACGGCGCGCTCTCGTTCGACTTCAAGCCCGTGAAGATGGGCCCCTACGTCCCGATGGAGCGGAAGTACTGATGGCCGTCGAGCCCCTCGGCGACGTCCTCGACGCCTCCGCGCCGCTCCCCGAGGGCATCGAGAAGATCACGCTCTCGCTGCGGATCCGCCGCTACAACCCCGAGGTCCGCGGCGAGGAGTCCTGGTGGGACGACTTCGAGGTGCGGATGGAGCCGACGGACCGCCTCCTCGACGCGCTGAACGAGATCAAGTGGCACCAGGACGGCACCCTCGGGTTCCGCCGGTCCTGCGCGCACGGCATCTGCGGCTCCGACGCGATGCTCATCAACGGACGGAACGCGCTCGCGTGCAAGCTCCTCGTGAAGGACGTCGCGCCGCGGGCGGTCATCGAGCCGATCCGCGGCCTGCCGGTCCTGCGCGACCTCATCGTCGACATGGAGCCCTTCTTCGACGGCTACCGCTCGATCCTCCCGTTCCTCGTGAACGACGAGGGCGAGCCCGACCGCGAGCGGCTCCAGTCCCCCGAGGAGCGCCAGCGCTTCGACGACACGACGAAGTGCATCCTCTGCGCGGCCTGCACGACCTCGTGCCCGGTCTTCTGGGGCGACGAGCAGTACGTCGGGCCCGCGGCGATCGTGAACGCGCACCGGTTCATCAACGACTCCCGCGACCGGGGGTCGAAGGAGCGCCTGCGGATCCTCGCGGCGAAGACCGGGGTGTTCCGGTGCCGCACGGTCTTCAACTGCACGGAGGCCTGCCCGCGCGGCATCCACGTCACGCAGGCGATCCAGGACGTGAAGCGCGCCATCCTCTTCGACCGCTACTGAGCGGCCGGACGTGAACCACCCCGTCACCCTCATCCCGGGCGACGGCATCGGCCCCGAGGTCTCGGCGGCCGCACGCGCGGTCCTCGACGCGACGGGCGTCGGCATCGACTGGGACGTCCAGGAGGCGGGCGCCGCGGTGCTCGAGACCGAGGGGAGCGTCCTGCCCGAACGCGTCCTCGAGGCGATCCGCGGGAGCGGCGTCGCGCTGAAGGGACCGATCACGACGCCGGTCGGCACGGGCTTCCGAAGCGCGAACGTCGCCCTGCGCCAGGGGCTCGACCTCTTCGCCGCGGTCCGGCCGGCGCGGAGCACGCCCGGCGTCCCGACCCGCCACGACGGCGTGGACCTCGTCATCGTCCGCGAGAACACCGAGGACCTCTACGCGGGGATCGAGTTCGAGCGCGGGTCGGTGGGGGCGGGGGAACCCCTACCAGAGGTTCCCCCCCCCCCCACCACCCCCCCCCCCCCGACC